>JAWVYT010000295.1:0-3841 GCA_033722595.1 Longimicrobiales bacterium | reverse complement strand
CGGCGGCTTCCGACAGCGTATGATGGCGGCTGGTCCGCGCGCGGAGCCCCAGATCGCAACCTCGAGAGCCGACGTATGCCAACCCTCGTCCGCATCGCGCCGAACCGAACGTTCTCCCGACTCGTGGTGTGCCTCGTCCTGGTCGTCCCGGCCGCGTGCGCGCCGACGCCCGGGCCCTCCGGAGCCGCGCCGGGCGAAGCCCCCGCCCCTCCGGCGGTAGCGGCGCCGCAGCCCGCGGTCCCCGGCGCCTACCCGGTCCCGCTCCGGCCCGTGGAGGCGGACCCGGTCCCGACGGAGGACGCGTTCCTCGACTCTCTGCTGGCGCGGATGACGTTGGAGGAGAAGGTCGGCCAGCTCACGCAGGCCCAGGGCCCCGGCGGGAACACGGGGTCCTCGGACCGACAGCGGGGCGTGGAGGCCATCCGCGCCGGGCAGGTCGGCTCGTTCCTGAACGTCTGGGGCGCCGAGCGGCTGGGCGAGTGGCAGCGGGTCGCGGTGGAGGAGTCGCGGCTCGGGATCCCGCTCCTGTTCGCTTTCGACGTCATCCACGGCTTCCGGACCGTCACGCCCGTCCCGCTGGCGGAGACGGCCACGTGGGACCCGGCGCTCGTGGAACGGTCCGCCCGGGTCGCCGCGGTGGAGGCCACGGCCTACGGGATCCACTGGACGTACGCGCCGATGGTCGACATCGCCCGGGACGCCCGCTGGGGCCGGGTCGTCGAGGGCGGCGGCGAGGACCCGTGGCTCGGCTCGGTCATGGCGGCGGCCCGGGTCCGGGGCTTCCAGGGCCGCGACCTGCGGGACACCACGACGCTGATCGCCACCCCCAAGCACTTCGTGGCCTACGGCGCCGCGGAGGGCGGCCGCGACTACGACGTGGCCGACGTCTCGGAGCGGACCCTGCACGAGATCTACCTGCCGCCGTTCCACGCGGCGGTCCGGGCGGGCGCGATGTCGGTGATGGCCGCGTTCAACGAGGTGGCGGGCGTCCCCATGCACGCCAACGAGACGCTGCTGACCGACGTGCTCCGGGACCGGTGGGGCTTCCCCGGCGTGGTCGTAGCCGACTACACCGCGATCCGGGAGCTGCTCGAGCACGGGATCGGCGCCGATGACGAGGACGTGGGCGTGGCCGCGCTCCGTGCGGGCGTCGACGTCGACATGCTGAGCGAGATCTACCTGGAGGACATCCCGCCGGCGGTGCGCTCCGGCCGGATCGACGAGGCGCTGGTCGACCGGGCCGTCCGCCGGGTGCTGCGGGCCAAGTACCGCCTCGGCCTGTTCGACGACCCGTACCGCTACCATGACGCGGCCCGGGAGCGGGCCGAGGTGCTGACCGAGGAGACCCGTGCGTTCGCCCGGGAGATCGCCCGGGAGTCCATCGTGCTGCTGAAGAACGAGGGCGTGCTCCCGCTCTCGAAGGAACTGGACACCGTGGCCGTCATCGGGTCGCTGGCCCGCTCGCGTCGGGACGCGTTGGGCAACTGGGTCATCGCCGGCCGCCCGGAGGACGCGGTCCCGATCCTGGAGGGGGTCCGGCGGACGCTGCCCGAGGCCCGGGTCGTATACGAGCCGGGCGTGGGCGAGCTGCCGGAGGGCGGCGTGGGATTCGACGCCCCGCCCCGAGACGTGCTGGCCGCCGCGCTGGCGGACACCGTCGGGTTCGCCGCGGCGGTCTCGGCGGCGGAGCGGGCCGACGCGGTCATCCTGGTCGTGGGCGAGCACCAGGGGCAGAGCGCCGAGGCCAGCAGCCGGGCGGACATCGGGCTGCCCGGGGCCCAGCTGGAGCTGGCCCGGCGGGTCCTCGCGACGGGCACCCCGACGGTCGTGGTGCTGATGAACGGCCGACCGCTGGCCCTGCCCTGGCTGGCGGAGCACGCCCCGGCGCTCCTCGAGACGTGGTTCCTGGGGGTCGAGATGGGGCCCGCCGTGGCCGATGTCATCTTCGGCGACCACAACCCGTCCGGGAAGCTGCCGGTCACCTTCCCCCGGGCGACGGGACAGGTACCCCTCTACTACGCCCACAAGAACACCGGCCGGCCGCCGGACCCCGACAACCACTTCACGTCCAAGTACCTCGACGTGCACTGGACGCCCCAATTCCCGTTCGGCCACGGGCTGGGCTACACGACCTTCGACTACGACGGCCCGCGTATCGACCGCGCCGCCATCGTCGCCGGGGACTCGGTCACGGTGGAGGCCACCGTCACCAATACGGGGGATGTGGCCGGCCAGGAGGTCGTCCAGCTCTACGTACGGGACGACGTGGGCAGCGTGACGCGACCGGTCCGCCAGCTCCGGGGCTTCCACAAGATCCGGCTCGAGCCCGGGCAGTCCCGCACCGTCCGTTTCACCCTGGGCCCTGAGGAGCTGGCGTTCTACGACCGGAACATGCGCCGCGTGGTCGAGCCGGGAACGTTCACGGTGTTCGTGGGCGGCAGCTCGGCCGCCACCGACAGCACGCAGTTCACCGTGCGGCCTCGGTAGCCGCGCACCCGGGTCACGGCCCGGCCCGGAGCGCCTCGGGGGCCAGCAGGACGTGGGTGGGCTCCGGGATCGTCGCCCGCTCGTCCGTGGCGGTCAGCGCGCCGGTCCCCGGGTCCACGGCGAACACCCGGACCTCGCCGGCCCGCCGGTTCGCGACCAGGAGCCACCGCCCGTCCGGGTGGAACGCGAAGCTCCGCGGCCAGGTGATCCCTTCCCGCTGGTGCCCCCGGAGCTCGAGCCGGCCCGTGCGCGCGTCGATGGCGAACCAGGCGATGCTGTCGAAGTCGCCCCGGTTCGAGACATAGAGCCAGCGCCCCGCCGGGTGCACGTGGATCGCCGCGCTATAGTTCTCGCCGGCGAAGCCGTCGGGCAGCGTCGAGACCGTCTGGAGCGCGTCCAGCGTGCCCCGCGCACCGTCGTACGACCACGCGGTGACGGAGCCGTGGAGCTCGTTCACCAGGTACGCCACGGCCCCGCCGGGGGCGAAGGCCAGGTGGCGGGGCCCGGCGCCCGGCGTCGTGCGGGTCACCACGGCCCGGTCGGGGTCGAGCGCGAGGGTGTCCGATCCGGTCTGCGGGTAGGCGATCACCCGGTCGGTCCCCAGGTCGGCGACCAGCACCTGGCGGCCGTCCGGGGCCGTCCGGATGTAGTGGGGATGCGGCGCCTCCTGCCGCACGGGGTCCGGCCCCCCGCCCTCATACCGGACCACGTCGACGGGCTCGCCCGGAATGCCGTCGTCGCCCACGGGCAGCAGTGCGACGGTCCCCCCGCCGTAGTTCGCCACCAGCAGCCATCGGCCGGTCGGGTGCACGGAGAGGTGCGCCGGGCCCGCGCCCCCCGACGAGCCGCGGCCGAGCGCCGTGAGCGCACCGGAGCCCGGGTCCCGCCGGAACACGGCCACGCCGCCGTCGTCGACCTCGCGTACGGCGTACAGCGTCCGCCCGTCGGGGGCGAGGGCGAGGAACGACGGGTTCGGCACGGGCGCGACCGGGAGCGGCGCGGCGGCCAGCGAGCCGTCCTCCGGGTCGAACCGGAGCACGTGAATGCCGTTCTCCGGGTCGCCGGTCGACGTCCCGACATAGACGAATACGGCCTCCGCCCGCGGACGGCAGGCGGACGCCAGGCCGACGAGCACGACGAGGGCCAGGGCGATGCGCAGGAATCGGGTCATGGCGTGCACCGCGACGGTGGCCGGCCTCACTCGGAGCCGGCCACGGCGAGGGTCAGCGGGAGCCGCACCTGGAAGCACGTGCTCCCGGGCTCGGAACGGATGATCTCGTCGTAGATGGCGCGCACGCCGGCCGACGCGTCATCGTACTGGACCAGGACCGCTCGCTTCATTGCGTGCTCCGGG
>JAWVYT010000294.1:0-3872 GCA_033722595.1 Longimicrobiales bacterium | reverse complement strand
TGAGACCGAACCGGCCGCCCGACGCCGTGTGGAGCGGGAGCGCGGGGAGCTGGAGGCGCTGCAGTCGATCATCGGGCCGATCCTTGAGGCCACCCCGCGGCTGGAGCGCGACGGAGAGGACCGCACCGTGTCGCCTGCCGCGCTGGCCTCGGGGCTCCGGACCTTTCTCGCCGGGCTGGCCGTCGGCGACGAGCCGGCCACTACGGCCCGGGACCGGCTCGTCGGCATCGCCGATCGGGTGGCCGCCACGCTTCACCGGGAGACCCGACCGCCGGCGGCCATCGCGCTCCTCCGGCGGCATCTGGAGATCCGGGTGCCGGCGCCCCAGCGGGAGGGTGCGGCCCCGTGGGTCTCGGACGGCGGACATATCCACCTCTCGGACGTGGAGCAC
Source organism: Longimicrobiales bacterium (assembly GCA_033722595.1). Lineage (GTDB taxonomy): Bacteria > Gemmatimonadota > Gemmatimonadetes > Longimicrobiales > RSA9 > JAWVYT01. The sequence continues at coordinate 3,481 of JAWVYT010000294.1, read as the reverse complement.
GGCGGGTATTCCGGTCGGCCCGCGACGTTCGTGGTCGGGCTGGACGCCGACCGGTTCCCGGGCGCCGGGCTCCAGGATCCGCTCCTCCTGGACGCGCAGCGCCGGGCGCTGGACCCGGGCGCGCTGCCCACGGCTGCGGACCGGCTGGCGGCCCGCCGGTTCGCCCTCGCCTCGTGTCTCGCGCGGCTCCGGGGCCGGGTGACGCTGAGCTACAGCGCCTGGGAGCCCACGGAGGCCCGGGCCGTCGCTCCGGCGTCCATCGTGCTCGACGCGTATCGGGCGGCTACGGGCTCCCGGACCCGGTCGTTCGAGGACCTTCTGGAGGGATTGGGCGACGCGGCCTCGGCCGTCGGGCGGACGGCTCCCCTGGACGCGACGGACGTCTGGTTCCAGGCGCTGGAGTCGGACGGGATCCTGGCCAGCGGGATCGACGTGGTCCGAGCGGCCTATCCGGGCCTCGACGCGGGGCTCGACGCCGCCGTGGCGAGGACGAGCGACGCGGCTACGGCTCACCACGGCGTCATCACGCCCCGGAGCTCGCTGGACCCCCGGGCGAACCACGACCTGGTGCTCTCGGCCAGCGGGCTCGAGGACCTCGGCACGTGCGGACTCCGGTACTTCTACAAGTACGCCCTCGGGGTCCGAAAGCCCGACGAGCCCGAGCTGGACCCGGACGTGTGGCTCAACGCCATGGACCGGGGCCGGCTCCTCCACGGCGTGTTCGAGGCCCTCCTGTCCGAGGCCCGTGCGGCGGGTCTCGAGGCCGGCGAGGAAGCGTTCACGGCGCTCGCGCTGGAGATCCTGGACCGGGAGCTGCGCCGGATGGCGCTGGAGGTGCCGCCCCCCGGAGAGGCTGTCCGGCTGAGGGAGCGGCGGGAGCTGCGGGCCGACGTTCGGTCGTTCGCCCACATGCTGGAGGGCGGGGACGACCGCTGGCGGGCGCTGGAGCTGAAGTTCGGGTTCGGCGGGGACCCGCCCGCGCCGCTGGAGCTGGAGCGGGGCGAGATCCGGCTCCGGGGCGCGATCGACCGGGTCGACGAGTCGTCTGATGGGCTCGTCGTGGTGGACTACAAGACGGGCCGCACGAGCCACTACGAGCGCCGGCACGGCGTCTTCCACGGCGGCCGTCGGCTCCAGCACCTCGTGTACACCCTGGCCGCGGAGTGGGCGCTGGGGTCGGCCGTGAGCCGGATGGAGTACCACTTTCCCACCTGGCGCGGTCAGAACGAGGTCATCGCGTTCGAGCGGGACGAGGTGGTGCGGGGGATCGGCCTGGTCGACCGCCTGCTTCGGACGGTGGCCGATGGCCGGTTCCTCCCCACGGAGAACGCCGACGACTGCCGGTTCTGCGACTATCGGCCGATCTGTCGTCATCGGACCGACGGGTGGCGCCGGGACTGGCGGACGCCGCTGGCCGACTGGGCGGAGGAGCATTTCGAAACGCTGCCGGAGTATCGCGAGCGAAGGGACACCCGCGTCTGGGACGACACGTTCCTGGCGGAGCTGGAGGCTCATGGCGAAGCGTCCTGAGGACCCCGCCCAGCTCGGTCTCTTCGACGGCGGCCCGGCGGCCGCGCCGCAGGACGACTCCCTTCCGGTCGCGGACGAGCCGCGGCCCGGGCCGTCGTCCTCGCCGGAGACGCGGGCGGAGCCGTCAGCCGAGCGGGTCGCGCCGGTCGGGTTCATGGACGGGCCGCTCCCGGACGCGGACAGCCGGGCGCGGATCCAGCGGGACCTCGACACGAACCTGCTGGTGGAGGCCGGGGCCGGGTCGGGCAAGACCACGGAGCTCGTGCGCCGGATGGTGGCGTTGGTCCGCACCGGGGCAGCCGGCGTGGAGGAAGTGGCCGCCGTCACGTTCACCCGAAAGGCCGCGGCGGAGCTGCGGCAGCGGTTCCAGACCGAGTTGGAGTCGGAGCTGGAGCGAGCCCGGGCGGCAGGGGCCGCCGAGGTGGCCGGGCGGGTGGACGCCGCGCTCCGCGACGTCGACCGGGGGTTCATCGGCACGATCCACTCCTTCTGCGCCCGACTGCTCCGGGAGCGGCCGGTGGAGGCCGGGCTGGATCCGGACTTCCGGGAGCTGATGGGCGCGGAGGAGGTCCGACAGCGCCGCGCGTTCTGGCGCGCGCACCTGGAGCGGCTCTCGGCGGAGTCGGACGCGCTCGCGGGTCGGCTGACGGAGGTCGGGCTGGCGCCGTCGCAGCTCGAGGCCCTCTTTGATGAGCTGGTGGCGAACCCCGACGTGCGGTTCCCCGCGGAGCCCATCGCGCCGCCGTCGGACGCGGAGGTGGACTCGGTACGGGACGCCGTGGACGACCTCCTGGACCGGGGCGCCGCGCTGATGCCGGCGGAGCCGGACCCCGAGCGGGGGTGGGACAAGCTGCAGGCGCGGATCCGGCTGCTGCTCTTCCTCCGGCGCGTGGTGGACTGGGACGACCGGACGGCCTTCCTCGACCAGATCGGGGAGGAGATGTACGGCCGGTCGTGCGACGTCGTTCAGAAGCGGTGGCCCGACGGCGCCGCCGCCAAGGCGCTGGGTCAGGAGTGGAAGGCGCTCCGGGACGGGCCGGTCGCAGAGGTGCTCGACCGCTGGTGGGCGCACCGCTACCCCATCGCGCTGGACTTCGCCCGTCGGGCGGCCGATGCCTTCGAGCGGGAGCGCCGGCGCACCGGGGCGCTCAACTTCCAGGACCTGCTGATGGGGGCCGCCCGCCTGCTCCGGTCCCATCCGGGGGCCCGGGAGGCGCTGGGTCGGCGGTACCGGCGGGTCCTGGTGGACGAGTTCCAGGACACAGATCCCGTCCAGGCGGAGGTGCTGCTGCTCCTGAGCTCGCCCGCCGACGGACGGCCCTGGCAGGCGGCCGAGCCGCGGCCCGGCGCGCTCTTCGTCGTGGGCGACCCGAAGCAGTCCATCTACCGGTTCCGGCGAGCCGATATCGCCGTGTACAACCTGGTCCGGGAGCGGTTCCGGAGCTTCGGCGACGTCATCCGGCTGGTCGCCAACTTCCGGTCGCTGCCCCCCATCGGCCGCCTGGTCGACGGCGTGTTCGAGCAGGACGATCGGTTCCCGACCACCGCGACGCCCTACCAGGCGGCGTTCGCGCCGCTCCGGACCCGGCGGGTCGCCGTGCCCGATCGGCAGGGCGTCCACCAGTACCGGATCGACCCGGACGACGGCAGTCACCATGGCGCAGCGGTCGATGGCGCCGCCCGGATCGCGCCGTGGATCGCGCGGCAGGTCCGCTCGGGGCGGGGCCCCGGCGACTTCCTGGTCCTTGCGCGGTACAAGGCGGAGCTGGCGACGTACGCCCGGGAGCTCGAAGCCTGGCGCGTGCCCGCGCAGGTAACCGGCGCCGGGGTCGAGGAGACGGAGGAGCTGCGGGAGCTCATGGTGCTGCTGGAGGCGCTGGCCGATCCCACCGACCCGGTGCGCGTGACGGCGGCTCTGGTAGGCCTGGTCTTCGGGCTCGACCACGATCAG
>JAWVYT010000293.1:0-3878 GCA_033722595.1 Longimicrobiales bacterium | reverse complement strand
CTGGGCGGGATCGCCATCGCCATCGGCGCCATGATCGATGCGGCCATCGTCATGATCGAGAACATGCACAAGCACCTCGAGCGGGCGGTGGAGGCGAAGCGCGACGTGCTCGCCGCCGACGGCCGGGAGGTGCCCGGCGGCGACAGGCTGCACACCGGGATCCTGACCGCCCGCGAGCGGTGGGCGGTGGTGTTGGAGAGCTCGAAGGAGGTGGGCCCCGCCCTCTTCTTCAGCCTGCTGATCATCACCGTGAGCTTCCTGCCCGTCTTCGCGCTGGAGGCCCAGGAAGGTCGGATGTTCAAGCCGCTGGCGTGGACCAAGACGCTGGCCATGGCCGCCGCGTCCCTCCTGTCGGTCACGCTCGTGCCGGTGGCCATGGGCCTGTTCGTACGCGGCCGGATCCACAAGGAGGAGAAGAACCCGATCAGCCGGGGGCTGACGAAGGTCTACCGCCCCGTGCTGGACTGGGTGCTGCTCCGGCGCGGACCCGTGGTTGCCGGCGCCATCGCAGTACTGATGCTGACGATCATCCCGTTCAGCCGGATCGGCAGCGAGTTCATGCCGCCGCTCAACGAGGGGACGATCCTGTACATGCCCACCACGCTCCCGGGGATCAGCGTGGCCACCGCCCGCGAGACGCTGATCAAGCAGGACAGCATCCTGTACGCGTTCCCGGAGGTGGAGAGCGTGTTCGGGAAGGCCGGACGGGCCACCACGGCCACGGACCCGGCACCGCTGGCCATGTTCGAGACGACCATCGTCCTGAAGCCGCAGGACGAGTGGAGGGAGGGGATGACGTACGAGCGCCTCATCGAGGAGATGGACGAGGCCATGGACTTCCCGGGGATCACCAACTCGTGGACCATGCCCATCAAGGGCCGGATCGACATGCTGGCCACGGGGATCCGCACGCCCGTGGGCGTGAAGGTCTTCGGCCCCGACCTGGAGGAGCTGGCCCGGATCGGGAAGCAGGTCGAGGAGGCGGCGAACATGGTGCCCGGAACCCGGTCGGCGTTCGCCGAGCGGGCGGTCAGCGGCTACTACATCGACATCGACATCGACCGCGTGGCCGCCGCCCGCTACGGGCTCAACGTCCAGGACATCCAGATGGTCATCGCCAGCGCGGTGGGCGGGATGACCATCACGCAGACGGTGGAGGGCCGGGAGCGGTACGGCGTCCGGCTGCGCTACCCACAGGAGCTCCGGGACCAGCCCGAGAAGCTGGCGGAGCTGCTGATCCCGGTCGGGATGCGCCGGGGCGGCGGGATGGGCGCCTCCGGCAGCGTCTCGCCCGCCATAGCCGGGATGGACATGGCCGGCGGCGCCCAGATGGCGTCGGGCACCGCCCAGGTCCCGCTGGGCCAGGTCGCGACGATCCGTCGGACCACCGGGCCGATGGTCATCAAGACGGAGGGGGCCTTCCCCACTGCCTGGGTCTTCCTGGACGTGACCGACCGCGACATCGGCAGCTACGTCCGGGACGTCCAGGCGATGGTGGACGAGATGGTCACGCTGCCCGCCGGCTACACGCTCCAGTGGTCCGGCCAGTACGAGTACATGCAGCGGGCGAAGCAGAAGCTCCAGTACGTGGTCCCGGCCACGCTGCTGATCATCTTCCTGCTCCTGTACTTCAACTTCAGGAGCGTGGGCGAGTCGCTGATCGTCATGCTCTCGCTGCCGTTCGCCATGGTCGGCGGCGTGCTGCTGATGTGGGTCGCGGGCTACAACTGGTCGGTGGCCTCGGTGATCGGGCTGATCGCGCTGGCCGGCGTGGCCGCGGAGATCGGGGTGGTGATGCTGGTCTACCTCGACCAGGCGTACGAGAAGCGACGCCGCGAGGGCCGGCTCCGTGGCCGCCTCGAGCTGTTCGAGGCCGTCCGCGAGGGCGCGGGCCAGCGGCTCCGGCCGGTGGTCATGACCGCCAGCGCCGTCATCGGCGGGCTGCTCCCCATCCTCTGGGGCCACGGCACCGGCGCCAGCGTGATGAAGCGGATCGCCGCGCCCATGGTCGGCGGGATGATCAGCGCCACGCTGCTCACCATGCTCGTGATCCCGGTCGTCTACTCGGCGTGGCGGGAATGGCAGCTGGGTCGGGCGGACGCTGACCCCGAAGCGGTGCCGTCGCCCGCGGAGCCGGGTTCAACCCCAACAGCCGGGACGGCCGGCTGAGGGGGCACGGCCAGGCCTTAGCGCAACTCCTTGGCGGGGTGCTGGCAGCACCGGCCCTCGCGGATGCTCGCGCGGATCCGACGACGCCTCGGCCTACCCCTCGTGACCGCACCCGTCCACGAGCCGGCCGACCCGGCCCTCGGCTTCCTCCAGCCGCCGCGCCGCCTCCGCCCTGTCCAGGCCGTTGCAGCCCATCACGATGGCCGTTTTGACGTGTCCGTCCGCCTCATCCAGCAACCGGGCCGCGGCCGGCCGGTCCAGCCCCACCGTCTCCATGAGGATCCGCTCCGCCCGGTCCCTCAGCTTCCGGGACCCGACCTTCAGGTCCACCATCAGGTTGCCGTACACCTTGCCCAGCTTCACCATGGCCGCCGTGGTGATGGTGTTCAGCACCATTTTCGTCGCCGTGCCCGCTTTCATCCGCGTGGAGCCGGTGATGACCTCCGGCCCCACCAGCGGGGCGATGACGACGTCGTGGGTCTCGCGCTGTTCGGCGGTCGGGTGGGTACAGAGCAGCAGCCCCGTCCGGGCCCCACGCTCCCGGGCTCGGGCCACGGCGCCGTGAACGTAGGGCGTGGTGCCGCTGCTGGCGATCCCCAGGACGAAGTCGTGTTCGCCGACGTCCCGGTCGTCCACGGCGTCCGCCCCCGCCGAGGCGATGTCCTCCGCCCCCTCCTGGGCGCGGGTCAGGGCGCCGTACCCGCCGGCGATGATGCCCTGGACCTGCTCCGGGTCGGTACCGAACGTGGGCGGCATCTCGGCGGCGTCGAGCACGCCCAGCCGGCCACTGCTCCCGGCGCCGACGTACAGGAGCCGGCCGCCCCTACGGAAGCACTCCACCACCAGGTCGATGCAGCGCGCAATCTCGACCCGCTCCTCCGTCACCGCCCGGGCCACCGTCCGGTCCTCGGCGTTGATCAGGTCCACGATCGCGAGCGTGGAGAGCTGATCGATGCCCTCGCTCCGGGGGTTGCGCCGCTCCGTGAGCCGCGGCTTCCCCGCCCCGTCCGGTCCCCCGTCTGCGTCGTCCGGAGACATCCGGCCGCTCACCGGGTGGCCTGGGCCGGGCGGGGGCCCGACGCCCGGTCGGAACGGGAGGCCATCGCCCTCGTCCCGCGGTCCGGACCACCCCTCAGGCCAGGGCGCGTCGGCGCCCGGGGCCGGCGCCCCTCCGGCGTCGTCGGGTCGATCCGCCACGTCGTCACGTCGGTGTACCCCATGTCGCTCCGTTCAGTGATAGGGTCAGCCCCTCCGCATCTGCCGGGCGACTCCGCGCCCCGGTCGGATCAGAGCGTGCCGAACAACCGGTCCCCGGCGTCGCCGAGCCCCGGCAGGATATAGCCGTTCTCGTTCAGCTCGCGGTCGAGGGCCGCGACGATGATCCCCACATCGGGGTACTCCTCGTACATGAGACGGACGCCCTCCGGCGCGGCCACGATGCACATCAGCTGGATGTCACTGGCGCCGCCCTCCTTCAGCTTCGCGACGGCGGCCGACGCCGACCCGCCCGTGGCCAGCATCGGGTCCAGCACGATGAACTGTCGGGCCTCGGCCTCGCCCGGGATCTTGAAGTAGTAGTGGTGGGGCTCCAGCGTGTCGTGATCGCGGTAGAGCCCGACGTGCCCGACCCGGGCCGACGGCATCAGCCGGAGCACGCCGTCCACCATCCCGAGCCCGGCCCGTAGGATCGGGACCAGGACGACTTTCTT
>JAWVYT010000292.1:0-3887 GCA_033722595.1 Longimicrobiales bacterium | reverse complement strand
GGGTGGAAGACGATAACGTCGTCGACCCGGTTCAGGAACTCGGGTCGGAACGCCCGCTCGATCTCCTCCGTGACCTTGTTCTGCATCCGCTCGTACGTGGTCTCGGCATCCCGCTGGTGGAACCCCAGCGCGGCCTTGCCGGTGCTGATGTCCCGCGCGCCCAGGTTCGAGGTCATGATCAGGACCGTGTTCTTGAAGTCGATCACCCGGCCATAGTTGTCCGTCAGCTGCCCGTCATCCAGGACCTGCAGCAGGATGTTGAACACGTCCGGGTGCGCCTTCTCGATCTCGTCCAGCAGCACCACGCTGTACGGACGCCGCCGCACCATCTTGGTCAGCGTGCCGCTGTCCTCGTAGCCCACGTAGCCCGGAGGCGCGCCGATCAGCCGCGACACGGAGAACTTCTCCATGTACTCGCTCATGTCCACGCGGATCAGGGCGTCCCGGTCGGCGAACAGGAACTCGGCCAGTGCCCGCGCCAGCTCCGTCTTCCCGACGCCCGTGGGCCCGCTGAAGATGAAGCTGCCGATCGGCCGGTCGGGGTCCTTGAGCCCCGCCCGGCTCCGGCGGATCGCGCGACTGATCGCGTGGATCGCCTCATCCTGGCCGACCACCCGCTTGTGGAGCTCCTCCTCCATGTTGACCAGCCGCTCCGTCTCGGCCTCCTTCAGCCGCGTCACCGGGATCCCTGTCCAGCGGCTCACGATGAAGGCGACGTCCTCGACCTCGATCACGGGACGGTGCTGCTTGCGCTCCTCCTCCCACTCCTCCTGCTGCTGCCGGATCGCGGCCTGCAGCTCCCGCTCCCGGTCACGGAGCTCCGCGGCCTTCTCGAAGTCCTGGTCGCGGATCGCCTCGTCCTTCTTCTCCGCCAGCGCCTCCAGCTCCTCCTTCAGCTCCGTCACCTCCGGCGGCGGGACCTGCGTGGCCAGCCGGGCCCGCGCGCCGGCCTCGTCGATCACGTCGATCGCCTTGTCCGGCAGGAACCGGTCGGTGATGTACCGCTCGCTCAGCTTCGCGCTCGCCGTCAGCGTCTCGTCGGGGATCTCGACCCGGTGATGGTCCTCGTAGTGCGTCCGCAGACCCTTCAGGATCTCCACGGACTCGTCCACCGTCGGCGGGTCCACGATCACCGTCTGGAACCGGCGCTCCAGCGCGCCGTCCTTCTCGATGTACTTCCGGTACTCGTTGAGCGTGCTCGCGCCGACGCACTGCAGCTCGCCCCGGGCCAGCGCGGGCTTCAGCATGTTGGACGCGTCGATCGCGCCCTCGGCCGCGCCGGCGCCCACCAGCGTATGCAGCTCGTCGATGAAGAGGATCACGTTCTTGTTCTGCGCGATCTCGTTCATGATCGCCTTCAGCCGCTCCTCGAACTGGCCCCGGTACTTGGTCCCGGCGATCACCGCCGCCATGTCCAGCGCCAGCACCCGGTGGTTCGTCAGGCTGTCGGGCACCTCGCCCCGCGCGATCAGCTGCGCCAGGCCCTCCACGATGGCGGTCTTCCCGACCCCCGCCTCGCCGATCAGGACCGGGTTGTTCTTCTTCCGGCGGCTCAGCACCTCCATGACCCGCTCGATCTCGGCTTCCCGGCCGATGGTCGGGTCCAGCTCGTCGTTCCGTGCCAGGTCCGTGAGGTCGCGGCAGAAGTGGTCCAGCGCCGGCGTCTTGGACTTCTTCTCGCCCTTGGACGACCCGCCGGACGACGACTGGCCGCCGCCGCTCCCGCCGCCACCGGGCGACGAGGGCTGCGTCGGGTTCACATCGCTGCCCAGCAGCTTCAGCGTCTCGCTGCGGGCGTCGTCCAGCGTCAGTCCCAGCGAGTTCAGCACCTGGGCGGCGATCCCCTTCTCCTCGCGGAGCAGCCCGAGCAGCAGGTGCTCGGTGCCCACGTACGAGTGGTTCAGCTCCCGGGCCTCGGCCATGGCGTACTCCAGCACCTTCTTCGCCCGGGACGTGTACGGCAGCTCGCCCAGCGCGATCGTCGCCTTGCCCTTCTTGACCGACTCCTCGATCCGCTCGTGGATCTGCTCGAGGTCCACGTTGAGGTTCGTCAGGACCGCCGCCGCAACCCCCTCGCCCTCACGGATCAGCCCCAGGAGGATGTGCTCCGTCCCGACGTAGTCGTGCTGCAGACGGATGGCCTCCTCCCGCGCCATGGCGAGTACTTTCCGGACCCTGTCTGTAAAGTTGTAGTTCATCCGTCCCTCGCAGCGGGAGCCGTCTCCAGACGACCCACCTATTCTTCCTCCGCGTCCCCTTCGTCCCCTTCCGGGGCGTCCGGGTCCAGCTCCGATTCGCCGGCCAGCGTCTGCCGCACGTACGACGCGCGGTGCAGGTCCATCTCCTGATCCGTCAGCGTCCGTCCGGCCACCTGCTCCAGGTGCGCGGGCTGGGCGTAGATCATGATCTTGTTCAGCGTGTATACACTGAGTCCGGAGAGCAGTTTCATGCTCACGCCCAGACGCACCCCGCTGAGCAGGTTCATGACCTCCTCGAACGACAGGGACCGAGCATAACGGAGCAGGCCGTAGGCCCGCCAGATCTTGTCCTCCATCACGGCCGGCGCCTCGCGCATGAGCACGGCACGGGCCTGCATCTCGTACTGGATCACCTGCCGGACGATCTTGTGCAGGTGGTCGATGAGGTCCTCTTCCGGCTTGCCCAGCGTCGTCTGGTTCGAGACCTGGAAGAAGTTCCCGACCACCTCGGAACCCTCGCCGTACAGGCCCCGGAACGTGAGCCCGACCTGCCCGATCCCCTGCAGGACCTTGCCGATCTCCTTGGTCAGGACCAGCCCGGGCAGGTGCATCAGCACCGACGCCCGGAGCCCGGTCCCCACGTTCGTCGGGCAGCTGGTGAGGTAGCCGAACTCGTGGTGGAACGCCATCGGCAGCTCCTGCCCCAGCTCCTCGTCCAGGGCGTCCACCTGACTGTACGCCTCCCGCAGACGGAGCCCCGACATGAGGCTCTGGAGCCGGAGGTGGTCCTCCTCGTTGACCATTACGCCCGCTTCCTCCGCGGGGCCCATGATGAGCCCGGCGCCCGCGTGCGGGCCCGGGGCCCCGTCGCCGACCAGCTCACGGGAGACCAGGTGCCGCTCCAGCAGGACCCGGCGCGAGAGCTCGGGCAGCGACGCCACGTCCACCGACACGCCATCCTTCAGGAGCATGCCCCGGTCGGCCGCCCGCTGGACGCTGGTCAGGATCCGGAGCCGCTCCTCGTCCTCGATGCGGGGGCTGAACGCGTGCCCCTGGAGATTGCGGGCCAGGCGCACCCGGGTGGAGAGGACGATATCGGCGTTGGGACCGCTCGCCTCGAGCCACGAGAGACCGAAGTCGCTGACGCCCTCGAGATCGATCATTGGGACGCTCCCTCCAGCGCCTGGATCTGGTCGCGCAGCTCGGCGGCCCGCTCGAACTCCTCCTTCTCCACGGCCACCGTCAGCTTCCGCCGCAGTCGCGAGAGCTGCTCGGTCCGCTCCGCCTCGGACGGGTCCGGTGGGAGGTAGATCTTCCCCACGTGCTGGGTCCCGCCGTGGAGCCGGCGGAAGAGGCCCCGGAGGTGCGCGTCGAAGGTCACGTAGCAGTGCGAGCAGCCCAGGCGGCCCGTCCGCTTGAAGTCGTCGAGCGTGGTGCCGCAGTAGTCGCACGCGCCCGGGTCCTGCTCGACCGGCTCGGACTCCTCCTCCCCCATCTGGGCCAGGAAGTCCGTGAGCGGGAAGTTGGGGACCCCGGGATCCGGCTCCACGCCCTTCTCCGCGGCGCACGCCTCGCACAGATGGTACGTCCCCATCTGGTTGTCCACGATCTGGGTGAGGTGGATCACCGCTTCGTTCTCACCGCAATGGTCGCAAAGCATGTCAGTCCGGGTACAGGCTCGTAAGCGTG
>JAWVYT010000291.1:0-3898 GCA_033722595.1 Longimicrobiales bacterium | reverse complement strand
GGTCCCGAAGGCCGGGACCGTGGCCGGGTGCTACGTCACCGAGGGCGTCATCAAGCGGGGCGAGCCGGTGCGGCTGGTCCGGGACGGCGTCCAGATCTACCAGGGCGAGCTGGGCAGCCTGAAGCGGTTCAAGGACGACGTCCGCGAGGTCCGAGAGGGCTTCGAGTGCGGGATGAGCATTGAGGGCTACAACGACATCAAGGTCGGCGACGTCATCGAGTGCTTCACCGTGGAAGAGGTCGCCCGGACGCTGGCCGGCTCCGAAGCGGAGCAGGGCTGACGCGACGCGGGTCGGCCGGGCCGGCCTCGTCGGCCCCGCCCGTCGTCGCCCGGCACCGTCCCGCCGCAGGGAGGACCGAGCCGTGGTCGTAGGCGTGATCACCTGGGAGATCCAGATCTTCGACGCCCGGTCGCTGAAGGAGAAGCGGAAGGTGGTCAAGAGCCTGAAGGAGCGGCTCCGGTCCCGGTTCAACCTGTCGGTGGCCGAGACCGACTACCAGGACAGCTGGCAGCGCGCGGAGCTCACGGCGGTGATCGTGGCCACGGACCGGCCGTACGCCGACAAGGTGCTGAACAAGGCGGATGCGCTGGTCGAGAGCGCGGCGCTGGGCCGGATCGCGGGCAGCTGGCGAGAATTCTACTGAGGGAGTGACGAGGCGACGGCCGGGGCAGCGGTCGTCGCCGACTTCGTATCCATGGCAGGACACCGAATCGAGCGGGTCAACGAGCAGCTGAAGCGGGAGCTCTCCCGGATCGTGGTCCGGGAGGTCAGCGACCCGCGGGTGGACGCCGTTACGGTCACCCGCGTGTCGGCGGCGCCCGACCTGACCTTCGCCCGGGTCTACGTCCAGCTGCTGGGCGAGGAGGCCGACCGGGCCGAGACCATGGAAGGGCTCCGGGCCGCGACCCCGTACATCCGGTCGCTGCTGGCCGACCGAATCGCGATGCGGCGGGTGCCGGAGCTCCGGTTCGAACGGGACCGCAGCCTGGAGCACGCCATGCGGATCGAGGAGCTGCTGGCGGACGCGGCCACGGGCGAGGACCGGGACGAGGAGGACGGGGCCGGGCCGTCCGACGAGGGGTGACCGGATGAGGCGGAGGCGGGGCGGATGGTGAACGGGGTGCTGCTCGTGGACAAGCCGGAAGGGCCGACATCGCACGACGTGGTGGCGGTGGCGCGCCGGGCGCTCGACACTCGCCGGGTCGGGCACACGGGCACGCTGGACCCGTTCGCGACGGGACTGCTCGTCCTCTGCGTGGGGCCGGCCACCCGGCTGGCCCAGTACCTCACGGGGCTGGACAAGGCGTACGAGGCCACGGCCCGGCTGGGCCTGGCTACCGACACGCTGGACGACACCGGCGAGGTGCTGGCGGAGAGCGAGGGCTGGCGGGACCGGACGGCGGCCGAGATCCGGGCCGCGTTCGAGGCGCAGCAGGGCGCGCTGGACCAGCGGCCGCCCGCGTACTCGGCGAAGAAGGTCGGCGGGAAGAAGGCGTACGAGCTGGCCCGGGCCGGGGAGGCCGTGGAGCTGGAGCCGGTGCCCGTGACCATCCACGAGTTGGATGTGCTGGCCCTCGACGGGCCCGACGTCCGGTTCCGGATGCGCTGCTCCAGCGGGACCTACGTGCGGGCCGTGGCCCGGGACGCCGGGGAGACCCTGGGCTGCGGCGCCCACCTGACCGCGCTCCGGCGGACCCGGGTCGGGCCGTTCGACGTGGAGAGCGCCGTGGCCTTCGACGCGCTGCAGGCCGCCGCGACCGCCGCCGGGGACGGCGAGGGTGGCGACGATGAGGGCGGGGCCGCGGACCTGCGCGGCGATCTCGAGGTCGCCCTCCTGCGCCCGCTGGAGGCCATGGCGCACCTGCCGCGGCTCGACCTCGACGCCGACCAGGCCGGCCGGGTCCGGCACGGGCAGACGCTGAGCGTGGCCGCGCCGGTCGGCGTGGTGGCGCTGGCCGAGGGCGACGAGCTCCGGGCCGTGGCCGAGTCGGACGGCCGGCGGGTCCGACCCCGCAAGGTGTTCGCGTGACCCCGGCCATCGACCCGGCGCTGGAGCCCGGGCTCCCGCCGAACCACGGCGGGACCGTGATCACCGTCGGGACCTTCGACGGCGTGCACCGCGGCCACTGGGAGGTCCTGGAAGCCCTGCGGAAGCGGGCGGGCGAGGTGGGGATGCCCGCCGTGCTCGTCACGTTCCACCCGCACCCCCTCCAGGTGGTCCGGCCCGACGACGCGCCCGAGCTGCTGACCACGCCGCTGGAGAAGAAGGAGATCCTGGCCGAGTCGGCACTCGACTACGCCGTGTTCATCCCGTTCACCGAGACGCTCCGGAGCTACCCGCCCGAGCGCTTCGTGCGTGAGATCCTGATCGACCGGCTCCGGATGAAGCACCTGGTCATCGGCTACGACCACGGCTTCGGTCGCGGCCGGTCCGGGGACGTGGACACGCTCCGGGACATCGGCGACCGGCTCGGCTTCGCCGTCGACGTGGTGGAAGCGCTCCGGACCAACGGCGACGCCATCTCGTCCACGAAGATCCGGACCGCGCTCCGGGAGGGCCGGGTCGAGGAGGCCGCCCGCGGCCTGGGCCGCCCGTACTCCGCCCGGGGACCCGTGATCCGGGGCGACGGCCGGGGCCGGGCGCTCGGCTTCCCCACCGCCAACATCCACATCACCGACGCCGGCAAGCTGCTCCCCCGCGAGGGCGTCTACGCCGTGTGTGCGACGCTCCGGAGCGGGACGTACCGCGGCGTCCTGCACCTGGGGCCGCGCCCCACGTTCGAGGGCTCGCCGCCCTCCGTCGAGCTGCACCTGTTCGACTTCGACGACGACCTCTACGGCGAGGAGGTCCGGGTCGACTTCTGTGCCCGGATCCGGGGGATCCACCGGTTCGGGAGCCGCCAGGAGCTGGTCGAGGCGATCCGGGAGGACGTGGACCGGGCGGTGGAGCTGTTCGAGGCGGGGACGGCGTGCGGTGACAAGAGGCAAGATGCAAGAGGGCAAGATGCAAGAGGTGAGAGGTGAGAGGTGAGAGGTGAGAGGTGAGAGGTGAGAGGTGAGAGGTGAGAGGTGAGGAGCGACCGGGCAGTGCGCCGATCCTGCATTCTTGCATCTTGCATTCTTGCATTCTTGCATTCTTGAGGGGTTGAGGAGGAAGGGGGGCCGGGTTATCTTACACGACTGTTCAGTATCAGGAAGCACGCTTCCCGATCAGCGAAAGTCTCTCGCGGAGGCACCCGAGGAATGAGTATCGACAAAGAAGCCATCATCGAGAAGTACCAGCTCCATCCGAACGACCGGGGCAGCGCGCCCGTCCAGATCGCGATCCTGACGGCGCGGATCAACGACCTCCGGGAACACTTCAAGACACACACGCAGGATCATCACAGCCGCCGGGGGCTCCTGACGATGGTCGGGAAGCGGCGTCGTCTTCTGGACTACCTCCGGAAGAAGGACATCGAGCGGTATCGTGAGCTGATCGCCGACCTCGGGCTCCGCCACTAGGCGAGCCGGGGTCGTTTTCGTTTCCGCGACCGCGGGAGCGGCAGCATCCGTCGGGGAGCGTCCCCGTCGGTTCCGAAGCAGAGAAGACCACATGTCAAGCTCGCGGGCCACGGGGCTCGCGGGTGCGGAATGCGGCAAGGGAAAGGCAAAGCAGAGAGAATGCACAGAGTAGAGAAGGAGTTCGCCGGCCGGAAGCTGGTGATCGAGACGGGGAAGATGGCGAGGCTGGCCTCGGGGTCGGCGTTCATCGAATACGGCGAGACGTCGGTGCTGGTGGCGGCGACGGTGCAGGACAGCCCGACGCACCTGCCGTTCTTCCCGCTGACGGTGGAGTACCGGGAGAAGATGTACGCGGCCGGGAAGTTCCCGGGCGGGTTCATCAAGCGGGAGGGC
>JAWVYT010000290.1:0-3904 GCA_033722595.1 Longimicrobiales bacterium | reverse complement strand
GCGCTCTGGCTGCCGTAGTCGAAGGCCGAGGCGCTGAAGCCCGGATCCGCCGTCATGTTGTTGAACCCGGCGGTCTGGAAGAAGTCCTGGGAGAACTGGTCGCAGAAGCTCGCCACGTTGCTGTGGATGATCAGCCCTTCCGCCGACAGCGTAGCATCGGGGTCGGTCTGGCCGTCGACCCGGTTCTGGGCGGCGACCAGGGTCTCGGCGTCGGTGATGCAGAAGCCGGAGCTGCCGAACCCGGTCAGGATCGTGTTGTACAGCCGGTAGCGGGAGCCCTCCCGGAACTGGACGCCGTCATCCGACTCGGCGCCGGCGATCTCGCCGCCCACCACGGCCTCGTTGGCGCCGATCATCGTGGCGTTGGCCACCACCGCCGTGGAGTGGGGAGGCGCATCGCCGTCATCGCCATTGTTCGAGATCTCGAAGCCCTGGTCGGCGTCATCGCCGCGCTGCTGGCCGACGATGAACTGCATGAAGCCCCGATAGCCGTCGGTGCCGTCCACCGAATCGTCGCCGATCCCGGTGACGACCAGGTGATCCACGGAGACGGTGCCGCCGAAAGGCTCGATGCCGTCATCGGTGTTGTAGTGGATCTGGAGGTACGAGATCGTGGTCCCCGCCCCCACCCCCTGGAGCGCCAGGCCGTTCAGCTGGTCGGTGGGCGTCACGTCGTCGCCGGCGAACTCGATCCGTACGCCCCGGAGGATCCCGGAGCTGTCGCTGTCGTCGGGACCGCCGTAGAAGCCCGAGTCCCCCTCGCCCTGGGCCTCGGTCCCGGCGTTGGTGGGCGCCTGGCCGTTCAGGATCAGGCCGCCCCAGTCGCCCCGGCCCCGGCTGCCCCGTGGCCGATCGGACGTGAACACGATCACATCGGCCGCGTTCGGACGCGCGGTCTTCTCGGCCTGGGGCCGGTTCGCGTTGGCGTCCGCAATGATCTGCGAGCCGCGGGAGACGACCAGGTAGGATCCCCGGATCCCCGGCGGGACGTTGGTCTGGCCGAGGATCGTGGTGCCGGGCTCGATGGTCAGTGTGGCCTGGACGCAGCCCTCTGCGCCCCCGTCAGGGCCGCAGTCGGATCCCACGAAGAGGGGCCGGGTCAGGATATACGTCTTGTCGGAGGTCCAGGTCGTGTTGCTGAGGACGTCCGTCGTGACCGTGACCACCGACTCATCGACGATGACGGAGACGGGGATCGAAGAGCGGCTGCCGCCCGAGTTCCGGGCTGTGACCAGGACCGCGTAGGTCTCGCCCTCGATGAGGTCTGTGAACGTGGCCGTCGTCTCCGTGACGGTCTGGCTGAAGCTGTCCTCGTCGCCCGTGACCGACACGTCGTACGACTCGGCGGCAGGGACGGCGTCCCAGACTACCGTCAGCGTCGTGCCGGTGATCGATACGGCCACGTTCGCCGGTGCATCCGGCGCGTTGTCCGTACCTGTGCTGCTCTCATCACAGCCCGCCAGGATCCCCCCGGCCAGGCCCAGCACGATCAAGGTGCGCATCCACTTCATGTGTCGAATCCTCGCTTGGTTTGTTGAAGGTTCGTGGGGTTCAGAATTCCCACGAGAGGCCGACCGAGAAGGTCCGGCCGACGGTGTACCCGCGCTGCGTCCGGGCGAACCCGTTCGCGCTCTGCAGGTAGAGGTGCTCCTCGTCGAGGAGGTTCTGGCCCTTGAGCTTCGCCCGCAGACCGCTGCGGATCGGGAAGCTCACGGTGGCGTCGATCTCGTTCCGGGGCTGCTCGTAGATGTCGGGCAGGCCGGAGCCGCCGGCGGCGGTAAGCCGCGGGCCGAAGCGGTTGTAGTAGAGCCCGGCATCCACGCCCCCGTCGGAGGCGTAGGTGAGCCCGGCGTTCACTACGTACGGCGCCTGGCCCTCCAGCGGCCGCTGGAGATTGGTCGGCTGGAAGATCCCCTGGGCCTTCACGCTGACCTCGGAGAATATCCGGGAGTAGTTGGCCTGGACGCCGAGGTTGCCGAGGGCGTCCGAGAGCCGGGCGAGGCGGAGCTGCGCGTCCAGCTCGACGCCGTAGACGGTGGCTTCCTCGGCGTTCTGGAACGAGTACGCCGACGAGGCCGCGGCGATGAACACCTGCTCGATCGGGTTCTGCATGTCCTTGTAGAACCCGCCCACCGACACGATCTCGTCCGGTCCGAAGAACCAGTCCACCCGGACGTCGGTGCTCGTGATCTCCGCCGGCACGAGCTGCGGGTTCCCGACCAGCTGCCGCAGGCTCGTGGCCTCGGTGAACTGGAACGGCGCCAGCTCCCGGAACTCCGGCCGGTCCAGCGTCCGGCTCCACGCCGCCCGGAGCTTGACGTCGGCGGTGAGCCCGTAGATCAGGTTGACGGCGGGTGCCACATCGGTGCGGCTCAGGTCCTGGAGCGTGCTGCCTCGGGACGTGAGCTCGAGGTCGTAGCGTTCGAGCCGGGCCCCGGCCACGGCCTGCAGCCGTCCCGTGATCGGGAGCTCGAGCATGGCGTAGCCGGCCAGGCGACGGTCGGTCACGTCGTACACGTCCCCGGGCTCCACCACCTCGTCGATAGCCAGCTGGCCGGCGCCGGGTGACGAGGCCACGATCTGGGCCGTGTCCAGCGCCGCGTCCAGGTCGGTGATGGTGTTCCCGAGGAACTGCCAGTTCAGGCGACGGGCCCCGAAGCCCCGGGTCCGGGTCCGGTACGCGCCGCCCACCTTCAGCCACCCGGCCCGCTCGAAGAAGGGGAACGGGATCCGCCAGTCCAGCTCCCCGCTCAAGTCGTCGTCCTGGAGCTCGCTGGTGAAGTACCGGGCGCTTTCTGTGAAATCGAGGAGGAAGAAGTCGTTCCGGTTCTGGTCGTAGACGTAGATGGCCTCCCGGAGCATGGGCTCGTCGCGGGTGGCACGGGCGCCGGTGAACCGCCACTCGACGCGGGAATCGAGGAAGGCCCGGTGCTCGCCGGAGAGCTGGCCCCAGAGCATGAGCCGCTCCACGAACCGGGCCCGCTCCGACCGGAGCAGCCCGCCGATGTCCTCCCGGTTCTGACCCGTATAGACCCGGGCCTCATTATCGGAGTTCAGGTTGACCGCGGTCTTGAGGGAGACCTGGTGGTCGGGGCTGGGCTTCCACGCCACGTTCCCGATGGTCCCCCAGCTCACGTTCCGGACGCCCCGGGTGAAGGTGTAGTCCACGTTCGGCGTGGACAGCTCGGCCGTGGACTCCTGGAAGGCGCCGGCCCGCCACTTCCGCTCGACCTCGTCGTCGCGGATCGTGTACTTGTCGCTGTACGTGCCGGCCAGGAAGTAGCCGAGCTCCGCCACCTCGCCCAGGTCCGTCCGCCCGCCCAGCGACCCGGAGAACGACCGGCTCATCGGCGTTGCGCCGGTCCGGGGCCCGAAGTCGAGCCCGTGACTCCGCAGCGACTGCCCGATGGCGATCCGGTCGTCGGGGTCGCTGGGGAGCCGCTCCCCGCTCCGTACGCCGCCCATGAGGTTCTGCACCGGGGCGGGGTACGACCGGGTCCCGTCGTCCAGACCGATCCAGTCGGTGCCGCCGGCCCCGTAGCGGAAGTAGCCGTCCTTGAGCTGGCTCTCCGTGTTCACACTGGTCGAAACGCTGAACCGGCCGGCGAACCGGCTCGGGAAGTCCCGGGTCTGGATCTGCACCGAACCGCCCGAGAAGTCGGCCGGCAACTCCGGCGAATAGGACTTCTGGGTTCTCAGGCTCTCCAGGAACCCGGACGGGAAGAGGTCCAGCGGGACCACGTCCTTCTCGGGCTCGGGACTGGGGAGCGACGACCCGTTCAGCGTGGTCTGGGAATACCGCTCGCCCAGGCCCCGGATGAAGACGTACTTCCCATCCGAGACCGTGACACCCGTCATGCGCTGGGCGACTTCCGCTGCATCGGACGCCGGCTGCCGGCTGATC
>JAWVYT010000289.1:0-3913 GCA_033722595.1 Longimicrobiales bacterium | reverse complement strand
CGGCATGGGTCGAGGCTCAGAACGCGGTCACCTTCGCGTACCTGAACGCGCTCCCGGAGCGGGACGCGCTGCGCACCCGGCTCGAGGAGCTCTACGACTCCGAGCGGTACGGAATGCCGTGGAAGGAGGCCGGCCGGTACTTCTACTCGTACAACAGCGGGCTCCAGGACCAGTCGGTGATCTACGTGACCGACGACCCGGGGCGGCGCGGCAAGGTGCTCCTGGACCCGAACACGCTGTCGGAGGACGGCACGGTCGCGCTCTCGGCGCTGGCGGTGTCGCCCGACGGCCGGCACCTGGGCTACGGACTGGCCGTGGCCGGCTCCGACTGGCAGGAGCTGCACGTCCGGGACATCGAGACGGGCGAGGACCTGGGCGACCGGATCGAGTGGGTGAAGTTCTCCGGGATGAGCTGGACGGAGGATGCCGAGGGGTTCTTCTACTCCCGCTACCCGGAGCCCCGGCGGGAGGGCGACCGACTGCTGGAGGAGAACCGGAACCAGATGCTGTACTACCACCGGGTCAGGACGCCCCAGTCGGAGGACCGGCTGATCCTCGAGTTCCCGGACCACCCGGACTGGTTCGTGAGCGCCGATGTGACCGAGGACGGGCGGTACGCGATCCTGTCGGTGGGGAAGAGCACCGATCCGGAGAACCGGCTGTTCGTGCTGGACCTCGAGGACCCGCAGGACCCGGCGCTGGACGCCGAGCCGATGGCCGTGGTCGACAACTTCGACGCGTCGTACAACGTGATCGGGAACGACGGGTCGGTGCTCTACGCGGTCACGAACCGGGACGCGCCGAACCGGCGGATCATCGCCATCGACCTGGAGGATCCCGCGCCGGAGAGCTGGCGGGAAGTGGTGCCCGAGTCGGAGCACGTGCTCCAGTACGCGCTGGCCGCCGGGGACCGGCTCGTGGCCGTCTACCTGGAGGACGCGAAGACGGCGGTCCGGTTCTTCGAGAAGGACGGCACACCCGCCGGTGAGCTGGACCCGCCGGGGATCGGCTCGATCAGCGTCCGCGGCGATGCCGGCGACCCGGAGCTCTACTACTCGTTCACTTCGTTCACGTACCCGAGCACCATCTACCGGTACGACCTGAGAACGGGCGAGAGCGAGGTCTTCCGGGAGCCGGACCTGACGTTCGACCCGTCGGAGTACGAGACGCAGCAGGTCTTCTACACCTCGAAGGACGGGACCCGGGTGCCGATGTTCATCACGCACCGGAAGGGGCTCGAGCCGGACGGCGACGCGCCGACCCTGCTGTACGGGTACGGCGGGTTCAACGTCTCGCTGACGCCGAGCTTCTCCAGCTCGCGGGTCGCGTTCCTCGAGCGGGGCGGGATCTACGCGCAGGCCAACCTCCGGGGCGGGGGCGAGTACGGGAAGCCGTGGCACGAGGCCGGCACGAAGGAGCGGAAGCAGAACGTGTTCGACGACTTCATCGCCGCGGCCGAGTACCTGATCGACGAGGGCTACACGCGGCCGGAGCGGCTGGCGATCTCCGGCGGCTCGAACGGCGGGCTCCTGGTGGGCGCGGTCCTGAACCAGCGGCCGGACCTCTACGGCGCCGCGATCCCGGCGGTGGGGGTCATGGACATGCTCCGCTTCCACCAGTTCACCATCGGCTGGGCCTGGACGGGCGACTACGGCAGCAGCGAGACCCGGGAGGGCTTCGAGTACCTCTACGCGTACTCCCCGCTCCACAACATCCGGACGAACGTGTGCTATCCGGCCACGCTCGTCACCACCGCGGACCACGACGATCGGGTGGTCCCGGGCCATTCGTTCAAGTACGCGGCCACGCTGCAGGAGGCCCAGGGGTGCGACCGCCCGACGATCATCCGGATCGAGACCCGGGCGGGGCACGGCGCCGGCAAGCCGACGAGCAAGATCATCGAGGAGCAGGCCGATCGCTGGGCGTTCGTGCTGTACAACCTGGGCGTGACCGGGCATCCCGCGCCGACGTCCACGTCCCCGGCCGCCCGGCCCCGCGGGCAGGCCGGCCGATGAGCACCCGGCCCGAGCTGGACGCGCTGCGGTACCCGATAGGGCGACTCGAACGGGCTGCGGAGCCGACCCCGGAGGACCGGGCCCGCTGGATCGCCGAGCTGGAGCGGCTGCCCGCCGAGCTCCGGTCGGCCGTCGAGGGCCTGGACGCGGCGCGGCTGGACACGCCGTACCGGGAGGGCGGCTGGACCGTACGGCAGGTCGTGCATCACGTGGCCGACAGCCACGTGAACGGCTACGTCCGGTTCACTCTCGCGGTGGCCGAGGCGGGCCGGACCGCGGCCCTGTACGATCAGGACGCCTGGGCCGCGCTGCCGTTCGTCCGGACGGGACCGGTGGAGCCGTCCCTCACGCTCCTCGACGGGCTGCACGCCCGGTGGGCGGCGACGGCCCGGAGCCTGGGGACCGCCGATTTCGGGCGCACGATCGAGCATCCCGAGCACGGGGCCATGACGGTGGACGACCTGCTGAACCTGTACGCGTGGCACTCGCGGCATCACGTGGCCCACGTCCACGGCCTGAGGGAGCGCGAAGGATGGTGAAGCGAGTCGGTCGTCACGTCGGCGGGGGCCCCGAGCCGGAGGAGGAGCGCGCCCGACGGGAGCGGGATGACGCGTACCGGGATGCGCTCTCGCGGTGGGCCAGCGGGGTCTCCATCGTGGCCGTGCGCGAGGGCGGGAGCGTGCACGCGCTGACGGTCAGCGCGTTCATCCCCGTCTCGCTGGACCCGCCGAGCGTGCTGGTGAGCCTGGGGCCGAACGCGGCGGTGCTGCCGTTCCTGGATCCGGGTGTAGCGCTGGGGATCAGCCTCCTGGCCGCCGACCAGAAGGGCGTGGCATCGCGCTATGCGGACACGTTCCCGGTGGGGCCCAGCCCGTTCCGCGACCCGGGGCCGCCGGTGGTACGCGACTGTGTGGCGTGGCTCGCGTGCGAGGTCCAGGAGCTCCTGAGACGGGGCGACCACACGCTCGTGATCAGTCGCATCACGGCGGCGGGCACGGGTCCCGACCGGCCGGCGCTCACCTACTTCCGGCGAGGGTACCATTCCGTCGGGTAGCGGTGCGGACCGGGGTGAGCGCGCAGGTGACTCCGGCCGCGACGCCGCGGCCAGGAGAGGGATCCGGACCCGCCTGGTCACCATGCTGCTCACGCTCGTGGCGGCGGTGGTGCTGAGTGTCGCCGGCGGTCTATGGGTGGTGGGGACCGGCGCGTACAGCGTGGCCGCCACGGAAGACCACTGGCCGCTCACGGCGCGGCTCCTCGACACGCTGCAGCGCCGGTCGGTGGCGGCACGAGCCGGGGCCCTGCCGGTCCCGATCCCGCGGGGCCCGGAGGCCCTCGACAACGGCTTCGAGCACTTTCACGCGATGTGCGTGGAGTGTCACGGGGCACCGGGGTTCGACCGTGGCGACAGTGGCCAGGGGATGAACCCCACGCCGCCCCGTCTCGAGGAGGAGGCCCGTGCGTGGACGGACGAAGAGCTGTTCTGGGTCACGAAGCACGGGATCCGGCTGGCAGGCATGCCGGCCTTCGGCCCGACCCACACCGATGCGGAGATCGCCGCGATCGTGGGGTTCATCCGCGTCATGGAAACCATGACCGAGGAAGAGTATGCGGACCGGGTCCGCGCGCTGGGACCCGGGGACGCCGGAGCGCAGACGAACGCTGAACCAGAGGAGGGAGCACCATGAGGAAGATCGCAGTGATCGCGGCGCTCGCGCTGGCGGTGCCGGCCGCGGCGGCCGCGCAGGGCCAGGGCCAGCAGGAGCAGCACGGGGAGCCCATGGGCCCCCGACACGGGATGCACGGCCAGGCCATGATGCACGGCGGCATGGGCATGATGATGGCCCGGCCGGGCCCCGGGATGCTCCTCCAGCTCGAGGGCACGCTGGATCTGTCCG
>JAWVYT010000288.1:0-3923 GCA_033722595.1 Longimicrobiales bacterium | reverse complement strand
TCGTCGAACGGCTCCCCGCCGTGCACCTCGCCGACCCAGAGGTCCGCCGCCTCGGCCAGGACCCGGGCCTGCGCGGCGATCTCCTGCGCCATGTCCACGGCCGGCGTGATCACCAGCGTGTGGAGTCCCTCCCGGTGCAGCTGACGCTCCAGCGCCGGCACCAGGTACGCGCCCGTCTTGCCGGTCCCCTGGGGCGCGCCGACCAGCAGGTCGCGGCCGCTGCGCATCGCGTCGATGGTGCGGACCTGTACGGGCCGGGCCTCCGTCCAGCTCAGGTCGGCGAGCCCGGTCCGGAGCTCGTCGTGCTCCACCAGCTCCGCGAACGAGGCCGGTCCCGCACCGGCTCGCGAGGGCGCCGGGCGCGGCGCCCGTCGACGCACGGCGATGACGATCCAGGCTATGATGGCTACGGCCGCCAGGCCAAGGACGGCCATCCAGATTTCGTTAGATAGAATCATGCACGCATCTTCCCGCGGTGTATCCCCCCTGTCAAGCAGGGAAGGGCGCAGGGATCATTCCGGCGCACTCAACGGCAGCCATGCGGCCCGGGTCCCCGCCCGTACGTACAGATGGTCGCCCGATCGGCCGAGGACGTCCACCCGCTCCCCGGGCGCCAGACGGGCGATCTCCGGCGACTCGGCAGTCGGCGCCTCCCGGAGCGGCGCGGGCGCGTCCATCCACGCCGTCCGGAGCGGGCTCGCGGGCTCCGTCAGCCGACCGGCGATCCAGCCCCGACGGCCGTCGGGTAGCTCGATCCGGAGCCAGTCGCCGGCGACACCCAGGACGCGGACCGGCACCTCGCGGTCCAGTCGGTCCAGCTCCCCGGACGACGCCGTCGGCCCGGTCCGTACCCGGGTCTCCGGCTCCGTGACGCGACGCATGGAGCCGGGCTCGGCGGCGAACGCCGGCGGCGCTTCGGTCGCCAGCGGACGGACGAACGGGAGCGGGTCCATGGGGCCCACGCCCCGGCGGTAGATGCCGAAGTGGAGGTGCGGCGGCGTGGTCCGGGCGTTCCCCGAGTTCCCGACCAGGCCCAGCGTGTCGCCGGGCTCCACCCACATGCCCCGCTCCACGAGCTGCTCTTCCAGGTGCGCGTAGTAGATGGACTGGCTCCGGGCCTCGTCCCGCAGCCAGACCACGCGCCCGCCGACCGGCGTGGTCCGGACCGACCGGACCCGGGCCCGCGTGGTGGCGACCACCGGCGTGCCCCTGGGCGCGAAGATGTCGATCCCGTGGTGGTCGCGCCGCCCGCCGTCCCGGGGGTCGCCGAAATAGCTCTGGACGCTGCCGGGCCCGCGGCCCTCCACCGGGAACGCCATGGTCGGCTCGGTGGTAGCGGTGAGCGTGTAGCGGCCGCCCCGCAGGAGCTCCGGCTGGACCCGGATCAGGTACGTCCCGTCGCGGGACGGCTCGTGGACCAGCCGGAGCACGCCGCTGTCGGCGCTGGCCACCCGCTCCGCCCGGGGGCCGTCCGGCCCCGTGTCGCGGACCCGGAACAGGTCCAGGAAGATGAGCGCGTTGGTGGCCGGCTCGAGCCGGACCTCGAACGTCAGCCGCTGGCCCGCCCGCGCGCTGAACCGGTAGCCCACGGCGTCGGGCCGCGACGAGTCCAGGTAACCGGTCTCCCGGAACGGCGCCTCCACCCGGGGCGCCTCGGCCACCGCGCGCTCCGCGGCCCGCTCCCAGAGCCGGCCCAGCGCCGCGCCGTCCAGCCCCGCCACCTCGAGCTGATGCGCGTACTGCTCGTGCGGCGTGGGCGCACGGAACCGCTCCGGCAGATCGGACAGGGACGTGCGCCCCAGCCAGAATCCGGCGCCCGCAGCCACCAGGGTCAGAAGAAGCCATCGCATGGCTACGTAAACCCGGGACCGACGACGGCGTTCCCCCGCCCCGCCGCGCCCGGAATGGCCGTCAGCGCCGCGCATTCCTATACTCGTTTCCTATCTGCACTGATGAAGGAGTCACCGATGATGTGGATGCGCAGAACGGCTGGAGTGTTGTCGCTGGCCCTCGTCGCCGCGTGCGCCGGCGGGAGCCCGGCCGCCGAGAGCGCCCCGGAGCCCGAACGGCTGGACCCGACGGGGACGTACACGTTCAACACCTACGTCCAGGACACGCCCGTCAACGGCCGGATGCGGATCGCCGGCGAGGCCGGCGAGTACTCGGGCGCCATCTACACCGACTTCACCGGCGAGCTGCCCATCACCTCGCTGGACGTCGATGGCCGCCTCCTCCGCATCACCGCCAGCACCCCGGACGGTCCCGTGGACATCCAGCTCACGCTCGAGGACGACGCCACGTACACCGGGACGTGGAGCCTCGGCGCCATGACCGGCACGATCCAGGGACGACGGCTCCGGTGAGCCGCGACCCCGCGCAGGCGCCCCCCGGCCCCGGCTACCTCGCCGGCCGCCTCAGGATCGGGTAGCGGCCCTCGGCCAGCGCGGCGTCCACGAGGTTCCAGTTGACCACGCCGTCGTCGGACCGCGGCTCCAGGAGCGCGAAAACGAGCCGAGCCAGCGACTGGTCCATCGGTACCACGACCGTGCCCTCCGGGAGCGTCGCCTCCGCTCGCTCCCACGCCCCGAACACCTCCCGCTGCCGGTGCCCCTGGAACTCCCGGGGCTCCGCCCGGGTGGAGTCCACGCGGAACCGCTCGGCCACCACCGTCTGCTCGCCCGGCAGCGTCGCGGTCCGCACGCCGTGCAGGCGCAGCAGGTCCAGCACCGCGCCGAGCTCGGCGGGCACGTAGTACGCGTCGGGGACCACCCCGGTCTCCATCGCCCGGAACGTCCCGTACTCCCGCATCCGCTCCGGGCGCGCCACGTCCAGGCGCGCCCGGTACCGTCGACCCGAGTACGGGCTGAGCCGCTCCTCCACCGCGCCCATGAGGATCTCCACCACCGGGCCGGGCTCGTGCTCGGCCCGGAGCGCCAGCCGACGGCCCGGCAGGTCCGCGGCGGCGAGGTCGGCTTCGGCGACCCGGCGGTCGAGCTCCGTGGCATGGGCGTGTGCGAACGTCAGGATCTGCTCGACGAACGCCAGCGTGGCGAGCGCCCGCTCCTCGAAGTCGGCGTAGGCGTACCCCTCGCTCAGGATGCCGAACCGGTTCCGGAGGCCCACGTAGTTGCTGTTGTACCGGGGACGGTGGTCGTACGTGTACCAGCCCCGCTCCCCTCCCGCGGGCGCGTACGCGTTCCCGTAGTAGTACATGGGCCAGCCGTACTCCCGGGCGATCGCCGCCGTGACCTCCGGGAGCCACCGCTCCCGGAGCAGCTCGATGAGGCCTCCGGCCGTGTTCGGATGGAGCGGCGGCGCGTACGTCAGGCGGTAGCCGTGGTACGTGCCGTTCGTGGTGTGGAGATCGACCACGAGGTGCGGGTCGTAGGCGTTCATGAGCTGCACCAGCGACCGGGCCTCCGGCGTCTCCAGCTTCGTATGGTCCCGGTTCAGGTCCAGGCCCTGCGCGTTCGCCCGCTCCCCGACACCGCCGAGCGGACCGTTCTGACGGTACCGGTTCGACACCGACACCCGCTCGTTCCCGTCGGCGTTGTAGATCGGCGCCACCAGCACCACCAGCGAGTCCAGCCACTCGCCGTGCTGGCCCGCGGCCAGACGACGCAGCAGTATCTGCGACGCCTCCTTCCCCTCCACCTCGCCGGCGTGGATGTTCGCCAGCACCAGGACCCGCGTCCGACCCGTGGCCTCCACCGACTCCGGGCTGCCGTCCACCAGGTCCGCACCGACCACCACCAGCGGGAGCGGCCGACCCTCGTACGAGTAGCCGAACGTGCCCGCGTGCAGCAGCGGCGAGCCGGCCACCGCCTCGATGAACCGCTGCACATCCTCGTACCGGCTGGTCTCCAACCAGTCGGTCCGCTCCGCACGGGTCCGCGGCTCCTGCGCCGCCACGCCCGCCGGGT
>JAWVYT010000287.1:0-3932 GCA_033722595.1 Longimicrobiales bacterium | reverse complement strand
ATCCGCGAGGTCCACGCCATCGTCCACGTCGTCCGCTGCTTCGACGACCCCGACATCGCCCACGTCCTCGGGGGCGTGGACCCGGTCCGCGACCGGGCGATCATCAACACCGAGCTCGCCCTCGCCGACCTCCAGAACGTCGAGAAGCGGCTGGAGCGGGTCGAGAAGGTGGCCCGGACGGGGGACCGGGACGCGAAGGGTGAGGAACGGCTGCTCCGGCGGCTCAGGGCCGTCCTCGAGGAGGGGGACCCCGCCCGCTTGGTGAAACCGGAGAACGACGACGAGGCGCGCCGGATCCGCAGCTACCAGCTGCTCACGGAGAAGCCGGAGCTCTACGTGGCCAACGTGACCGAGGAGGAGTTCCTGGGCGATCCGGCCCAGAACCGCTACGTCCAGGCGCTCCGGGACGCCATCGAGGAGGACCACGAGCCCGCCGAGGTGGTCGAGCTCGCGGCCCGGCTCGAGGCGGAGCTCCTCGCGCTGGAAGAGACGGAGCGACGCCAGTACCTGGAGGAGCTGGGACTCCACGAGCCGGGACTGTACCGGCTGATCCGGGCCGGGTACCGCCTCCTCGGTCTCATCAGCTTCTTCACGACCGGGGAGAAGCAGAGCCGGGCCTGGACCATCCGCCGGGGCATCCGCGCCCCCCAAGCGGCCGGCGAGATCCACACCGACTTCGAGCGGGGGTTCATCCGGGCCGAGACCATCGCCTGGGACGACTTCGAGCGCGTCGGCTCCGAGAAGGCCGCGCGCGACCAGGGCCTGATCCGCAGCGAGGGCAAGGACTACGTGGTGGAGGACGGCGATGTTATCCTGTTCCGGTTCAACGTCTGAAGCGATCGGGGATTGGCGGATCAGGGGTCCGTGGCCCACTTTCAGGACGGGAACCGACCGCCCAGCACCAACGGAATCGAGAGCGGGAATGGCAGCGAAGAAATACTACGAAGTCGAGTTCGGGGTCTGGGTGGAGGAGCCGGACCCGCTCAGAAAGCCGGCGTGCGACGCCGCGTGGCCCGACGAATGGGACTACGGCCAGGGGACCCGCCCCCGGTGCTTCCGGCCGGAGGGCCATGACGGGGAGCACCACGAGACCCGCAAGCTGACCGGCGAGGACGAGGGCTGGGTCGAGTACTACTGGACGGACGAGCCGGGGAGCGGCCGGTCGGAGCTCCGCAGGCAGGGCGCCGACGACGCCGTCTGACCACCCCGGCGCCCCCACGGCGGTCCTGTCGTCTGCCTCCTCGCGGGGGGTGGACGTGGCGCAACGGAGCGTTTACCTTTCAAGGCTCTTTGATCCCGCTCCGCCCGAAGAGGCGGGGCCTTCTGACCATGGGAGAGAGACGTGAGAGAGTACGAGATCGTTTACATCTTCGATCCGGTCCTGACCGAGGACCAGATCAACGAGCGGCTGGACCGGTTCCACGCTCACATCACCGAGGCCGGCGGCGAGATCACCGCGGTCGACCACTGGGGCAAGCGGCAGCTGGCCTATCCCATCAACAAGAAGACCTCGGGGTACTACGTGGTGGTCCAGTTCACCGCGGAGGCCTCGATCCTCCCGGAGCTGGAGCGCACGCTGAAGCTGGACGACGACCTGGTCCGGTACCTCATCGTGCTGAGCGAAGGGGAGCCGACGGCCCCCATGTCCATCGCCACCCGCGAGCCGCGGGAGGACGACGAGGACGACGACGAGGATGACGACGAGGACGATCTGGA
Source organism: Longimicrobiales bacterium (assembly GCA_033722595.1). Lineage (GTDB taxonomy): Bacteria > Gemmatimonadota > Gemmatimonadetes > Longimicrobiales > RSA9 > JAWVYT01. The sequence continues at coordinate 2,216 of JAWVYT010000287.1, read as the reverse complement.
CGACGAGGAGGAGGACTGATGGCCCGGGGACGCAATCGGCCCTGCCCGCTGTGCGAGTCGGGGATCCGGTATATCAACTACAAGGATGAGAGCACGCTCTCCCGGTTCATGACGGACGCGGGGAAGATCCTGCCTCGGCGGACCACGGGGATGTGCGCCCGGCACCAGCGGCAGGTGGGCACGGCAGTGAAGCGCGCCCGCTACCTGGCTCTCGTGCCGTACACATACGTCTACACCGACTAGACCGATGGATCGGGGACCGGGGTGGCCCGCGGTCCTCGGGCTGACGCTGGTGGTCATCACTTTCGCGGTGGTCCACCCGCTTCAGCTGATGCTCGTGCCCATGGCGATGGTGCTGGTGGCGCTGCCACCGAGGGAGCCGCGGCTCCTGTTGTTCGCCGGGCTCCTGCTCGCGGTGGTCTTCGCGGGGCCCCGGGGCGCGCTGTGGTCGGTGGAGCGGGGCTGGGCGCTGCTGCTGGGCGGGTGGTTCATCGTGACCGTGCTGGCGTGGCCGTCGGCCTCGTTCGTGGCCCGGGCGGTGACGGCGACGGGCGCGACCACGGCCACGGGCGCGGCGCTGATCGCGCTGTTCGGTCGCTGGGGCGAGCTCGACTGGGCCATCGCGAGTCAGTACCGTGAGCTGGCCGGCCGGCTCGCGGAGTCGTGGCCGGGCGGCGTCAGCCCGGCGGTGGTGGACCTGGCGGCCACGATCCAGGGCCGGCTGTTCCCGGCGTTCCTGGCGGTCGCGTCGGTGGCGGCGCTGGGGGTGGCCTGGTGGACGTACGGGCGGCTGGCGCGGCACGGCAACCCGCTGGGTCGCCTGACGCAGTTCCGGTTCCCGGACGTGCTGCTGTGGGTGCTGATCGCCGGGATCGCGCTGCTGGTGATCCCGGTCGGCGGCTGGAGCGAGCGGCTGGGGTCGAACCTGGTGTTCTTCATGGGTGCGCTGTACGCGCTCCGGGGGCTCGCCGTGGTGGTGGCGCTCGTGCTGGGGCTGGTCGGGACGCAGCTGCCGGTACTGATCGCCCTCGCGGTGGTAGGAGTGTTGCTGTACCCGATCGTGGTGGCGGGCACGCTGCTGCTGGGAGTGACGGATACGTGGCTGGACCTGCGGTCCGGCGGCGTGGTGAACGAGGACGGCTGAAGGAGCCAACGATGAAGACGGTGAACGTGATACTGCGAGAGGACGTGCCGAAGCTGGGCGATGCCGGCGAGGTCGTGAGCGTGAAGCCCGGGTACGCCCGGAACTACCTGCTGCCTCAGAACCTGGCGTACGAGGCCACGGAGTCCGCGATCCAGCAGCTGGAGCGGGAGCGGGAGCGGGCCGAGCAGCAGGCCCGGCGCGAGTTCCTGGAGGCGCGTCGGCGTGCGTCGCAGATGGAGGATGTCCAGCTGACGTTCCACGCCCGTGCCGGCGAGGAGTCGAAGCTGTTCGGCTCGATCGGGACCGCGGACATCGCGGACCGGCTGAACGAGCAGGACGCGCTGGACTTCGAGATCGACCGGAAGCAGGTCGACCTGGACGAGCCGATCAAAGAGCTGGGCGTCTACAACGTGGGGATCGAGCTGCACAAGGAAGTCCGGCCCGAGATCAAGATCTGGGTCATCAAGGAGGAGTAGCGGGGCGTCGTTGAACCGAATGCCTACCGATCGACCGATCGAGAGCGAGCAGGAGGCGAAGGGTCTCGCCCCGTCCGAGCTGAGCGAGGACGTGGCGCGGGCCGTGGACCTCGCGCAGGACCGCAAGGGGCGGGACGTGACCGTATTGGACCTGCGCGGCCTGTCCAGCGCGACCGACTTCTTCCTGATCGTGACCGGCACCTCGGACATCCACGTCCGTGCCATCGCCAGCCACATCATGGATGAGCTGAAGAAGGAGGACGTGCGTCCGGACCACGTGGAGGGCGTGCGGGGCGGACGGTGGGTGCTGATCGACTACATCGATTTCGTGGTCCATGTCTTCCATCCCGCCGCCCGCGACTTCTATCAGCTGGAGCGGCTCTGGGGGGACGCGCCCACCCTGGCGGCGGAGTCCTGACGGGGGCACGATTCCCCCTCCGAACCGCCTTTTGCCACGGCATCACGGCGTGTATCATTAGGCGACCTGCGTACCGGCGACCCTCGAGGAGGGGACTACGGCCATAGTGGAGGACCTGAACCCGTTGCACGCATGAGCCCCGAGTCCAGACCCGAGGCGACCCCTTTCGACCCCGGGT
>JAWVYT010000286.1:0-3938 GCA_033722595.1 Longimicrobiales bacterium | reverse complement strand
GGTAGAAGACCAGCTGCCCCCCGGCGCTGACCTCGAAATGCGTGTTGACGAAGGTGAAGGTCACGTCGTCGATGGTGGCGTAGACCCAGGTGTAGCCCCGGTCGAACCACACGGTGTCGCCCGACGCGAGCTCGTAGGGGACGATCCACTCGTACCCGGCGCTGCCCGCGTTGGACGTGGCCACGTCGGACCGCGCCAGGATCACGTCCCGGTCGGTCATCCGGATGTCGAAGAACTCCGTCTGGCTCTTGGCGGCCGGCAGCTCGGTGTCGGAGTTCACGACCTGGCTGGCGATGGTATAGTCGAGCCCCCGGGCGGACAGCGAGTCCATGAGCACGGCGAGGAAGTCGATGAACACTTCGGTCGCGTTCGCCGTGGTGGTCCCCGTCACGTAGTCGCTGGGGTCCTGCGTCCGGTAGAGGACCACCTCCTGGAGCCCCACCAGGTCCGGGTCGGTGGCCTGGATCTCCGCCGCGAGCGCGCCGGCCCGGGCGGGGAAATCGTTCTGCTGCATGATCGCCCAGATCTCCGCGGCGATGACCGGGATCTCCTCCGCCGTCTGGGCCTGGGTCAGCCGGAAGATGTCGGCACCGAGGTAGAGGTTCCGGGTCATGACCGTCGCCTCGGCCGTGGCGCCCGGGCCGGACCCGAGGTCGCACGCGCCGAGAGCGAAGACCGTCAGCAGGAGGAGCAGGAAACGACGGATGTTTGCGGGTCGTGACGAACCAGACACGGCATTCCTCCAGGGGGATCGGTTGGCGGCAGGTAGAACAGGCGGTCGTACGGTGCACCAAGCTACGCGAGACGACCGGTCCCGGGCAATGCCCCGAGCCTCCACCCACGTGGCGGCTCCAGCCCGGTTCTTCCGCTTATCCAGGTGAACCCCCAGCCCCGAGCGTCGGGTCAGGTGCGTCCGGCCCCGACGCGACACGTCTTCCGAGCGGAGAGAGCATGCACGCACGGCGGGCCGCACTCCGGTGTGCTCGATTACCGTCCCTCCTGGTCCTTCTGGGGGCCGCGGCCGGCTGCGGCGACCGCCCGGCACCGAGCGCACCCGGCGCCGTGGCCGGTGCGGACCCGCCCGCGGCCTCGTGGGGCCGCCCGGTGGTCACGGCGGAGCTGGCCGCGCTGCGGATCGGCGACGGCTCGCCCTTCCTCTCGAGCGCCCCGGGCGCCGAGTGCTTCGATCTCGATCGCGGCTCCGTCGTCGCCACGGACGAGCCGGCCGACGCGGCCCCGTGCGAGATCGCGCTCGTCGAGGACGCCGTCGTGGGACCGCGTATCGTCCACGACGGAGGCCGGGGCGTGACGGTGGCCGTCACCGACGAGCCGTTCCATCGCGTGTTCCTGAACGACCTGCCGGCGCTGACGTTCACCTCCGCGCCGCTGCAACAGGCGTTCGCCGCCTCGACCCTGGTGCGGAAGAGCACCGGGGAGGTCTTCAAGCTCGCCCCGGTATCCACCGGTCCCTCCGCCGTCACCTTCCAGTGGGCGGCGGTCGGCGCGGCGCCCCCCATCCCGGTGGCCATCGATGTCGAGCCCGACAGTGAGTGGAACTCCATCTTCTGCGCGGACCCGGACCTGCTGATCACGGCAGCGGTCCTCTCGACCACGAAGCGGACCGGGGAGATGGTGGACCTCGACGCGACCCGGGTCCGACACGCCACCGTGCGGCTCGAGGGCGCGCCCGAGGCCCACACGGACCCCGAGACCGGGGCCCCGGTCCGTCACCTGCGGGACGTGGACGGCGACGGAGACGCGGACCTCGTGGTGCACGTGCTCTTCGGCGAGACCGCGCTCACGTGCACATCCCGCACGGCGACGCTGACCGGCGAAACGGTCGACGGGACCCCGATCGCCGGGGAGGATCCCGTGCTGATGTTCCTGCCCTGACGCACCGGGTCAGGCACCGGACCCGAGCCGGCGGCCGCTCGGGTCCGGGCCCCGCGCCGGCTACTGGTCGCTCAGCGCCTTCATGAACGCCACGATCGCGTCCACCTCTTCCACCGTCAGCCCCAGGTTGCCCATGTTCTTGGTGTCCAGGTTCTCCGGGTGCTCCGGCGGCGGCCAGCAGCCGATGCCCGGCGGGGGCCCCCAGAGGCTCGCGTCGGAGAGCTCGTCACCCTCGCACGTGCGGAGCACGTCCCGGGTGTTGTAGAACTGGACCACCTGCTCCAGCGTGACGAGGCTCCCGTTGTGCATGAACGTGCGGTTGGAGCCGACGGCCACGTTGCGCACCGTGGGTGTCTTGAACTTCCCCACGTCCGCGGCCTCGCCCGTGAAGCCACCGAGCCCCGGATCGAAGGCGGTGACACCGAATGGGTACACGGGGTGGTCCGGGTTGCGGGGCACGCCCAGGTTGTGGTACTCGAAGTCGGTGAACAGGGGCTGGTCGCCCTTCATCTCGTGGCACTGATGGCACTTGCCCTTGCTCGAGAAGAGCTGCTCACCGTCGGCCTCCGTCGCCGTGAGCTGCCCGGCATCGAAGCTGGAGCTGAACGTGTTCAGGGTCGCCTCGAACTCCGCGATGGAGAGGGCGACCTGGTCGTACGCGGTCTCGACCGTAGCGCGATCTGCGTTGGTAAGGACCACGTATACCCCCGGCTCGGTCACTTCGGTCGTGCAGGTGGTCTCGACGTCACCCGGGAAGGACACGGTCTCGATGTCGCTCCCCCAAACGGGCGTCCACAGCGACAGCAGCGTCTCCGACTGGGTGATGCGCAGAATGACGCACGCCTCGTCCGGCATCGCCTGCTCCTTCGGATTCAGGAAAGGCCCCAGCGCCTGGTCGGCCGCCGGGTTGCCCAGCAGCTCACCGGTAGCCCGCCCGTCCCAGAAGGTGCCGCCGGACGCGCCCTTGCCGGACCCGTCGAAGACCGGGGTCAGCGTGGCGTACGCGGCCGTGGGTGGCTTCCGGTCGCCGAACGCGCCGGGCACCGAGCCCTCCACGACCGAGCCACTGTCCGTCGTGGTCGAGATCGGGGCCGCGAAGCCCTCGGTGGGCTCGTGGCACGTGCTGCACGCCTGGTCCCCGTTCAGCGACAGCGCTTTCGCGAAGAACAGCGCTTCGCCGAGGGTGGCCATGGAGGCGTCCGGCTGGGTGCCACCCCCGTTGCCCGGCTTCCCCTTCTCGCCCCCCTTCGCGTGGAGCGCGTCCTCGGGTGCGATCGGGGTGGACAGGTCGGAGCACGCCGCGACGACCGTGACGGCCAGCAGTAAAACGAGGGAGGTCGCCTGGTTGCGCATGGATTCACTCGCTGTCGATCACAGCCGCCGCAGGGGGTACCGGCGTTCGGGTTGGGCGAGCGCCCCTCCCGTGCATGGGGATCGACGGTCCAGGCCGGGGAGGAGCGGACCACTGCCTCCAAGGTGCGTCAGCGCCGGGGCTCCGGCTGTAGGGGATGAGAGGATTCTCGTGCGGGGATCCGCCCCACCGGGCGCGGTTCCCCGGGGCGTCCGTTGGCGAAATTGGATGAAGCACATGGCACGGCTGTTGCCCGTTCACGGGGTGAGCGAGGCCGGGCCAGCCCGGGAGGGCCCTGGTCGCGGCCGGGGGAAGAATCGACCGGAGAGAGCACCATGCGCGCTGCATCGATCATCGGCATCATCCTGATCGTACTCGGGACCGCGGGCCTCATCTGGGGCGGGTTCGAGTTCCCCCGAACCCGCGAGGTGGCAGAGGTCGGCCCGGTCGAGGTCGAGGCGGAGACGCAGGAAGAGATCTCCATCCCCGGATGGCTCGCGGGCGCCGTCCTGGGCGGGGGCGTGGTGCTCGTCATCGTCGGCTCGCGGAAGAAATAGGGAGGTACCATGCTGACCGCCGCACTCTGGCTCTTCGTCTTCGCGATCATCGCGGCGATCCTCGGCTTCGGCGGACTCGCCGGCGCGGCCGCCGGGCTCGCCGAGATCGCGTTCTACATCTTCATCGTCCTGTTCCT
>JAWVYT010000285.1:0-3962 GCA_033722595.1 Longimicrobiales bacterium | reverse complement strand
CACGACCACCTTGAGGCCCGGGATCCCGCCCAGGAGCCCCCACAGCGTCTGCTCGTGCTGGCCGCCATCCCCGTAGCCCCCGCCGCAGGTCGTTCGCACGACGAGGGGGCACCGCCACCGGCCTCCCGTGAACCCGTCGACCTTGGCCATCTCGTTCAGCACCGCGCTGAATCCCACGGCGATGAAGTCCACGAGCATGACCTCGACGATCGGCCGGAGCCCGCCCAGCGCGGCACCCACGGCGGCGCCCAGGAACGCCGACTCGCTGATGGGGGTCGCCCGGACCCGGTCGGCGCCGAATCGGGCGAACAGCTCGGGGCGGAGGAGCGGGATGTCCTCGCCGAAGACCAGGACCCGCTCGTCGCGGGCCATCGCCTCCGCCACGGCCTTGTCGATTGCGCTCCCCATCTCCAGACGACTCATGCGTCCACCTCCGAGCGCGCCAGCGCCGCCTCCCGGACCCTCTCCATCTCCTCCGCGGCCTCCGCCATCACGCGCTGGGCGTCCCCGGCGGGCAGGCGGTCCGCGACCCGGGCCAGGGGATCCTCGTCGCTGTCCCGGCGATCGCTGCGGGCTCGCTTCAGGGTCCGCGTCATGGCGCCGAGACTCGCTGCCTTTTTCCGGAACCCTCCGCCCGGAGCCACGGCGGCGGAGGCCACCCGGCCCAGGAGCGCCGCGCCCTCCGCCAGCGGGCTCCCGGCCACCCGGTCCATAATGAAGCCGGCCATGTGTCCGTCCAGCCGGGGACACCGGGCCAAGACGAACGCCGGCCCCTCGCCGCTCCGCGCGGCCGCGACCCGCGGGCCCAGGACCCGGTGGACGGCCTCCGGGTCGGTGCCGTCCACGGCCTCCGCGGGCACGCCCAGGGCCCGCGCCCGGTCCGGGACCGACCCCGCCGTAACGGCGTGCGACTCCGTGGTGATGGCCCAATCGTTGTCCTTGCACACGACCACCAGGGGCAGCTCCCAGACCGCGGCCAGGTTGAGGGTCTCCAGCACCATGCCCTGGTTCATGGCGCCGTCGCCCAGCGTGGCGATCGCGACTGAACCCGGACGGAGTCGGGTCGCGGCCAGCGCCAGACCGCAGGCCGCGGGGACGGAGGCGCCCACGATGCCGGACGAGGCCGCGAGGTGGTCGGGAGAGAAGAGGTGCATGTGGCCGCCGAAACCGCCGCACAGGCCGTCGGGCCGTCCCAGCATCTCGCGGGTCATGGCGATCGGATCGACGCCCCGGAGCAGGAGAAGAGGCGTGGGTCTGTGGTCGAGGGAGAGCGCGTCGCCTTCGCGGAGCAGGGGCGTGAGCCCGGCGGCCACCGCCTCCTCGCCGGTCCCCAGGTGCAGCTCCCCCGAGATCAGGCCCTCCTCCCACAGGTCGAGAAGGAGCAGCTCGTACGCACGGGCCCGGGCCATGGCCCGGTAGAAGTCCAACAGTGGGGGCGTCGTGGGCATGGGACCCTTCCTGGGGATGGGCACGACCGTCATGGACAAGGTACGGACCGCGACCCCACACCTCCAGCCGCGGGCTCGCGGACGCCGCCGGGTCCCGCTACCGCCGTCGAACGGTTGTTGCGTCCAGTGAGGGTCGTCGCAGGGAGGGAAGCCTCGAGGAGGATCCGGAGATGGAGCAGGGAAGCAGGCTGGTCGCGGTCGCACTCCTCGCGCTCGCAGGGGCCTGGGCGTGCACCAGCGATTCGACCGACATCGTGGTGACCACGAACGAGCCGCCCCAGCCGGAGTTCACCGTCGCGCCCCAGACGCCGTCCATCAACGAGCTGGCCACGTTCGACGCGTCCGCCTCCACCGACCCGGACGGCCGCATCGTGGCGTTCGGCTGGGACGTCGATGGCGACACGATCTACGAGGTCGAAGGGCAGGACACCGTGATCCTGCACCGGTACGCGACGGCCGGCGACCGGACGGTGGTGCTCCGTGCCGTCGACGAGGCGGGCGACACGGCCACGACGACGCAGGTGGTCACCGTCCTCTCGAACAACGCCCCGTTCGCCGGGTTCACCTTCTCCCCGACCGACCCCATCGTGACCGAGGCCGTTACGTTCGACGCGGCGGGCTCCAGCGACCCCGATGGCACCATCGTGGAGTACCGGTGGGACTTCGACGGGGACGGCACCATCGACCAGGTCGACACCACGCCGACCACCACCTACAGCTTCGATGATCCCGGGGATTACATCGTCCTGCTCGAGGTTGTGGACGACGACGGGGCCCGCGAGAGCGCCGTGCGGACCGTGGCCGTATCCAGCAACTGACGGTCAGCCTACCACCAGTCGTTGCTCATCCAGCTCCCGTACATGGGGTTGGGCAGCACGAAGTACCGCTCCCCGAACAGCCGGTACGGCTCGGCCGGGCCCCGTCGGACCGACTGGTCGAGTCCGGGGAAGTCGCCGATGTTGTCGCCGATCCAGGCCACGACCCGCAGCGTGGGCAGCGTATCCGACGCCGTCCCCTGCTGGACCCGCCGGAACCGGGGCTCCTTCTCGCCCGTCTCCGTCTCGCACAGCACCACCGCCGGGCGCACGCCCAGCGCGTGCAGGTTGCGGATCGTGGCAGGACAGAGTCGCTCGTCGCGGTTCGTGACGATGGCGATCCGGCCGCCGAGCTCCTGCACTTTCGCGATGAACGCGCCGGCCCCCGGGATGAGGCCCGCGGCCTCCTCCATCACCCAGGCGTCCCACATGGGCTCTTCGAACGGCACGCCCGCCTCCGCGATCCGGCGCTCGAACTCGCTGTTGTCCAGCACCGTCTCATCGGCGTCCATGATCACGGCCCAGGTCCCCGGGTCCTGCCCGGCGGCGTGCTCGCGGACGGCGTCCCAGGCGACGCGGTACGTCTGCAGCGTGAGCGCGCGGTACTCGGCGGCGGTCCGTACCCAGTGGACCTCCCGGTGACGGTCCGGGGCGTTCTCGACCGTCGGCGGCTCCAGCGCCGGGGCCTGGACCTCCTGGCCCGAGGGCGCCGGCGCAACCGGGGGCGCTTCGGAGTGAGCACAGGCCGAAAGCAAGACGAGAGCGGGAATCAGGCGTTTCACGGCGATCCTCCTGTCGGCGGCGGCCGAGCGAAAGGGGTCCGGGTCAAGGTGGCCCTGTCCGGCCCGAACCGCCATGGTGGCGCCCGGCCCGACATGCTCTACTTTCACGCAGCCTATGGAGATCACACGCACGAAGGTCCTCGCCAGCGAGCGCGTCCGCATCTGGGTCGACGGGGAGGAGGAGCCCCGGGCCGAGCTGGCGCTGGACCTGTTCATGAAGGCCGGGCTCGCGGCCGGGGACTCGCTGTCCGCGACCCGGCTCGACGAGCTGACCCGGGAAGACGAGGCCTACCGTGCCCGGGCCGCGGCCATGAACCTGCTGGCCCACCGGGCCCGCTCCCGGGAGGAGCTCCGACGACGCCTCGGACGGAAGGAGTTCCCGGCCCCGGTCATCGAGGAAACCCTTGAATGGCTCGCGGACCGCGGCTACGTCGACGACCGGGCGTTCGCGGAGTCGTTCGTCCGGGACCGGCTGCGACTCCGCCCCCGGGGCCGTCTGGGGCTGATCCAGGAGCTCCGGAGGAAGGGCGTCGATGGCGCCGTGGCGGAGACGGCCATCGCCGAGGTCATGGCCGCCGAGGACGTGAGCGAGCGGGATCTGGCGCTGGAGGCCGCCCGGGCGTGGGCCCGGAAGAACCGGTCGGCGCTCCGCAGGGCCGGGCGATCGAAGGAGGAGTGGCGCCGGGCGCGTCGCCGCCTCTACGGCCACCTCGCCCGCAGGGGTTTCGTGGGCGACGCCGTCCGGGCCGCGATCGATGCCGTTCTGGACGGCGATTGACCCCGGTCCGTCGGCTCCGTAGCATGGACCGGCGAGGCCGGCCCGACCCGAACCCCACTGGTACCATGCCCACAGCCCGCGTGATCCTGAACCCCACGTCCAACGCCGGGGCCGCCCAGCGCCTGGAGGAGCAGATCCT
>JAWVYT010000284.1:0-3964 GCA_033722595.1 Longimicrobiales bacterium | reverse complement strand
GGGCCGGATCTGGAGGTGCGGGACGCCGTCGTCGTTCGCGTCGTAGTAGTGGTGAACGAGGAGGTGCCCGCCCGCCTGCTCCAGGACCGACGCATGGCCCGGCCCCCGGATCGGCCCGTACGACTCCAGCACCAGCGTGCCTCCGCCTTCCATCATCGGCACGCCGTCCCGGTCCAGGTACGGGCCGGTGACCTGCTCCGCCCGCCCCACGCGCACCGAGTACGTGCTCTCCACTCCACGGCAGCACAGGTCGAACCCCACGAAGAGGTAGTAGTAGCCCCCGCGCCGGACGATGTACGGCCCCTCGATGGCCCGCTCGACCGGGCGCCGGGCCAGCGTGTACAGCGTGTCGTTCGTCGTGGAGAGGAGCCCGGTCGCCGGGTCCAGCTCCCGCATCACGATCCCGCCTCCCCACGAGCCCCAGGCCAGCCACACGCGCCCGTCCGGGTCCTCCACCACCGCCGGATCGATGGCGTTGGCCGGGTCCCAGTCGTACGACTCCACCACCTTGCCCTGATCCTGCCAGCCGTACGCAGGGTCCTGCGGGTCGAGCGTCGGGCTCGTCGTCAGGCCGATCACCGAGCGGGGACTGCCGAACGTGGAGAGCGAGTAGTACAGGTGGTACTCGCCGTCGAAATGGCCCATCCCCGGCGCCCACACGCCCTCCACGCCCGGGACCTCGCTCGGCGCCCAGCTCGGATACCCGCCCGGGAAGACGCGCCCCAGGAACTCCCAGCGCAGGAGGTCCGTCGAGCGCCGGATCGGCACCCCGTCGTTCGTCGAGAACACGTAGTACGCGTCGGCCCCCTGCACGATCTCGGGATCGTGGACGTGACGGAGGCTCCCCGTCTGCCCGCTCTCCGGATAGCCGACCAGCGCCGTCCGGCACGGCGGCTCGTCGATCACCTCCGCGGGATCGCCCTCGCACCCGAGCGCCAGCAGCGCCGCGAGGAGCGCCCCCGGAAGGACCCCGGGCTTCGCGACCCTCGCTCCGGTCGGCCGAACGGTTGACGCCATGCGGTCGCTCCCGGGGCCCCTAACCGGGTTCAGACCCATCTGATCCGGGGCCCTGAACGATGAACTGGTTCAAATCGTGGAGAAGAGAGTAGACGGGTGTCGGGGTCGAAGTCAAGGCGGGGGCGGCGCGGCCACGGCGCGCGCTGCGGGCCGGCTTCCCGGCCCGGCCTGCCCGGTCGCCGGGCGTCCCGCCGTTCAGGATCCGGCGGCGGACCGTTCGGCGCCCCGGGTCCGAGGGGGCGCCGTGCTCTCTCGCACCACGAGCTCGGCGTTCAGGTAGACCTTTCGGGGCGGTCCGGGCTCGTTCTTGGTGATCAGGTTGTGGAGGATCTCCGCCGCGGTGCGACCGACCTCGAACTTCGGCACGTTGACGGTGGTGATCCGGGAGGCGGGCGAGAGGTAGTCGATGAGCTGGAGGTTGTCGTACCCGACCACGGAGACGTCGTTGGGCACGTGGAGTCCGAGCTCCTCGAGGGCGTGGCAGAGGCCGAGGGCCACGAGGTCGTTGTAGCAGGTGACGCCGGTGGGCCGCGCGTCGGCGGACAGCTCGGAGAAGTAGTCGAGGCCGGCCCGGTACCCGTCATCGAGGCTGTCGCCGGCCGGCACCACCAGGTCGCCGGAGAAGACGAGCTGGGACTCGCTGTACGCGCTCCGTACGCCGTCCAGGCGCTCCTGGCTGTGAAGCGAGTACTCGGGTCCGGCGAAGTGGACGATGCGGGTGTGGCCGAGCTCGATGAGGTGGCGGGCCGCCGACTTCGCCCCCTCGATGTTGTCCACATCGACGAGGTTCGCCTGGATCCCCCGGACCTCCTCCAGGAGGACGAAGCTGACGTTGCGGCGCTTGAGATCGAAGATGTGGGACAGGTCCGTGTCGCCATCCAGGACGGGCGTGAGGAGGATGCCGTCCACGTCCTTCAGCGTGAACACCTTGATGATGTCCTGCTCCGCCTCGAAGTCGCCCTCGCTGGCGGCCACGAGCGTGACGTAGCCCCGCTCCCGGAGGAAGCTCTCGGCCCCCGTGATGATCTCCGCGTAGTACGGATTCGCGATCTCGCGGAGCACGAAGCCGATGCTCCGGGGTCGCTCCGTGGCGAGGCGCCGGCGGGCGGAGGGCCGGGGACGGTAATTCAGCTCCCGGATCGCCTCCAGGACCGTGGCCCTCGTCGTCTCCTTCACGGTGCCCTTGTCGTTGATCACCGCGGAGACGGTCGCCTTCGAGACGCCCGCCCGATCGGCCACGTCCTGGATTGTCGGTCGGCCCACGTTCGGCCTCTTCGGTACGGGTTACGCGGCGTCCGTGGCCGGGTGCCCGGGCGCCGCTACGAGCCGACCCGGCGAGGTGGGTTCGCCTCGGTCGCGTGGAGCCGTCGGCCCGTGCTCTCCTCCCTTACTGATCCAAACCTATTTGAACTCGTTCAGATCCGCAACGACGCCCGGGATAGCCTCCCAAGAGGCGGGATTTCATGGTCCAGGACGTCGGAGCAGTGCCCGGGATGGTCGGGTTCACGGGGCCCCCGCTTCGTCGGGCTCTTCGTCGTCGGCCGCGGCCGGCTCGCCGCGGAGCGACCGGGTCGAGTCGCGCACCACGAGCTCGGTATCGGCGACGATCTTCTCCGGGGGGAGCGGCTCCCGGGTTTCGATGTGACGGATGAGCATCTGGACGGCCCGATCGGCCATCTGGCGCATCGGGACGCGGACGGTGGTGAGGCGCAGGGGCAGGTAGTTGAGGAGGTCGATGTCGTCGTGCCCGACGACGGAGACGTCCGCGGGCACGTCGAGGCCGAGCTCGCGGAGCGCCCGGAGCAGGCCGATGGCGACCAGGTCGTTGAAACAGGTGACGGCGGTGGCGCGGTTCCCGGGTGCGATCCGACCGAAGTACTCCATGCCCACGCGGTAGCCGTCTTCGAGGCGGGCGCCGGTGGGGACGATGGTGTCCGGGTCGAAGACGAGGCTGGACTCGCTGAACGCGCGGCGGACACCGGCGACGCGCTGATCGGAGTGGATGGAGTACCGGGGCCCGCCGAAGTGGATGACCCGCTCGTGGCCGAGGTCGATCAGGTGCTTCGCGGCGCGGCGGGCGGCGTCCACGTTGTCGATATCCATGAGGCTCGCCCTGACGCCGCGGATCTCCTCGAGGAGCACCAGGGGCACGTTCCGGCGCTTGAGCTCGAAGATCGGCGTGAGGTCCGCCTCGTGGTCGAAAACCGGGTTCACGATCAGCCCATCGACCTCCTTCGCCCGGAGCAGGTCGAAGATGTCGCGCTCGGCCTCGCTCTCGCCCTCGGAGCTGGCCACCAGCAGCGTATAGCCGCGGGAGGCCGCCCTCGCCCGGGCCGCGGTGATGATCTCCGTGTAGAACGGATTGTCCGCTTCCTTGATCAGCAGGCCGATGCTCTTCGCCCGCTTCTCGCCGCTGCGGCGACGGGCGCCGGCCGTGGGGCGATAGTTCAGCCGCTCGATGACCTCGCGCACGCGGTTGCGGGTCGCCTCCGCCACGGACGCCTTGTCGTTCAGGACCGCCGAGACCGTGGCCTTCGAGACATCGGCCTCGCGGGCGACGTCGGAGATGGTGGGTCGCTTCTTCGTCATTCGCTATGCGGGTGGGTGTGGGCCGGCCCGGGCGGCCGGCGGTCGAATTGACAGCGGGCGGAGCGGGCGGGTAGACTCCAAAGATCTTAAACTGGTTCAGATAGGTTTGACAACACGGGCCTCGCGGAAGGTGTCGAGGTCGGGTGGTGACCCGGGGGACGGAGACCATGATGGCGACAGGCGAGCGAACCATGCGAGCGCTGGCGGTGGGGCTGCTGGTAGCGGCTCTGACGGCGGGCTGCGGAGGCGAATCCGAGATGACCACGCAGGCGACGGGGGTGACGAGCGAGTCGTTCGGCACGGTGGACGGCGATACGGTGATGCTGTACACGGTGCGGAACGCCAGCGGCATCCAGAT
>JAWVYT010000283.1:0-3973 GCA_033722595.1 Longimicrobiales bacterium | reverse complement strand
GGGCTACCCCCGGGGCGTGACGGGCGACGAGATCCCCGTCCAGACCCGGATGATGACCATCGCCGACATCTTCGACGCGCTCACCGCGTCCGACCGGCCCTACAAGAAGGCGCTCGGCGCCGACCGGGCGCTGGAGATCCTCGTCATGGAGGCCGACGAGGGCCAGCTCGACCGGGAGCTGGTCGACCTGGTCATCGAGTCCGGCGTCTACCGCGAGGTGCTGGAGACCGACTGGCGGGAGCTGTAGGCGCCGGCAGCCGGCCGCGCCGCTAGACCCGTCTCCCTACCCGAAATCTCGTTGTCGACTCTGGATATAACGATGCCCAAATATCGAAATGGCCCCGAAGAAGTAGACGTAGAGCCCGTGGTCATGAAGAAACAGGAACGGCGTTGCGAGCGATGGAAACGCAGAAGCAGCCCAGATAAACGGCAGTGACGTGAAGGCGAAGACAACCGTAGCGGCCAAAGCGCTTCCGAACACGGCTACGGCCAATCCGTACCCGCGACTTTCGGAGAATATCAAGCCTATGATCCAGAGGGGCGTCAGACCGAAAACGACCACATGGCTCTCTACGATTTCTCTGTGATGTTCCCGCAGAGGTTCTGGCAGCCTCGGGAACAAGAATATGTCCATCATGATGTCGGCGGTCACATACACGGCGACCAGTGTGAGAACCAGGACGACCCTCTTTTTGTTTCCCATCTGCTTGCCGGTTCAAGGTTCTCCTACCGGTCTCCGGCGTCCTCTCCCCTGCCGCCCGCCCCTGCCACCGCGAGCGGCACGTCGCCGAGCCCGGAGTGCTGGGGGTTCTGTCGTCCGTCCGTCGCGTGGCCCACGCCCGTCTTCACGAACGATGCGACCTCGACGAACGTGACGATCCCGTCGCCATCAGCATCGGCGTCGCCCTGGAGCCCCTGGAGGATGTGCCACGTGAAGACGCCGTGGCCGCCGCCCCAGCGGGCATCCTCGTAGCTGAGCTCGTTGACGTCGGCGGCGGTGAGGGTGAGCCGGCGGGACGGGGTGAACAGGTCGTCGAAGGCGCCGCCGATGGGGTTGCCGGTGTCGGCGTCCTCGGCCGTGCCGGCGGAATGGCAGGCGTCGGCGATGACGACCACGCGCTCGGCCGCGATCTGGCGGCGCAGCGCGGTCTTCACGTCCCACATGGGGAACCCTGTGGAGGCCAGCGACCCGATCTCGGCGTCGACGGGGAAGAGGTAGAGGTTGTCGGGTCGGTTCGGGTCCGGCGCGCCGTGGCCGGCGAAGTAGATGACGACGAGGTCGTCCCAGTCGGCCTGCTGGAGGAAGACGAACATCGCTTCGCGCATGGCGCGCCCCGTGGCCTGCTCATCGGTGAGGAGAAGGACGTGGTCCTCTTCGAAGGGCCCGGCGGCGTCGGAGCGTAGGAAGTCGTGGACGGCCCGTGCGTCTGCGGCGGCGAAATCGAGGTCGGGGATGAGCCCGTCGTGGTAGTCGCCGATCCCGATGATGACGGCCCAGCGCTCGTCGATCCGCGGCGAGGCGAACGCGGTCCTGGTGTTCCCGGCGCCGTCCCGGGCCACGATCTCCACGGAGTCCCGGTCCAGCGACAGGGTGGTCCGGGCGACGAACCGTGAGGCCGGCCCCTCGTCGATCCCCAAGCGCTGCGCCTCGACGGCGCGCACCGGCTCGAGGGACGCCGGCTCGCCCTCGACCGTGACGGCCACGTCGCGGCCGACGACCACGCCCTCGATCTCCACGACGTTGGCCACACCGTCGGCTTCCCGCGCCTCCGACCGGCGTACCACGCCGATCCCGCGGGTCGTCAGGTCGGTGCCCTCGGCGGGCCGGACGCGGGTGCCGAGGATGGCGATGCCGGGGCCGATGCCGTCCGCGCGGCGCACGGCGCTCTCGACGGAGCCGGGATCCGGCTCGAAGTAACCGCGGCCGGTCCAGGCGTTGGCCTCCCAATCGTTCACGATAGCGCCGAGGAACCCGGTCTCCTCGATGACCTCGTCCACGGCCGCGCGGATCGCGCCGTTCCGGGCGGCCTGGTCGGTGGCCTCGATCTCCCGGCCCGCGCCCTCGGCGGTGGCGACGACGGCGCCCTCGTCGAGCCGGAGCGCCCGGAGCCGGACGTCGCTGGTCCCAGTGACCAGCGTGCCGGAGATCGGGTCGGGGCTCGTGCCCCAGTCGGCCTGGCCGAGGATCAGGATCTGGGCGCCGAAGTCGCGGCCGAGGCGGACCGCGGCGCCCTCATCGCCCTGGAGCGCGGCCTGGACCAGCTCGCGCTGGGCAGCGGTGTGGGCCAGCGCGGGGTCGACGAGCGGGAACCCGGCCTCGATCAGGAACGAACCGACGCCGCTGGCCGCCACACCCGAGCCGCCCGCCTCGGGAACGAAGACCAGGGTGCGGGGCAGCTCGCTCTCGAACCGGATCTCCTGGGCGGTCACGGGGACGCGCGCGGCCGCCGCGGCGAGCGCGGCCGCGAGCACGAAAACCGCCGTGGCCCGGTGCATGGTCGATGGCGTCATCGGCTTCCTCCTCCCATCCTGCGGAGCGCCGCGGCCGCGGCCTCGTAGCGGGGGAACAGCTCCAGCGCCCGTCGATACATCTCGACCGCCCGGCCGTCCATCCCGCGCCGCTCGTAGTCCAGCCCCCGGGAGTAGGCCAGCACTGCGCCGGCCGGCGGGTCGGGTGCCGCCGCGCCGCTCCGGGCCGGGAGCTCCAGGTCGTGCGTGAATGCGTCGGCCACCGCCGTCACCAGGTCGAGCACCTCGTCGCGCGGCCCTTGCTGCTTGCTCGCCCGCTCGACGGTACCCGTGGCCGTGTCGAGGAGCCGCAGGTCGATCCGGACCCTCGACGGCTCGAGCCACACGCTGCCCACCACGCTGTACTCGGCGCCCAGCAGCTTGGCCAGCTCCACGGCCCGGGCCTCGTCCATGCGGCCCGAGAGCGCGAGCTGACGGGTCTCGATCAGGCGCCGGACCTGCTGCCGGTCGACCACGCGGACCGCGGGGCGCGCGGCCAGCTCGGTGGTCATCATGGCCGCCAGCGCGCGCCCGACCTCCGTGCCGTCCTCACCGGTCAGCGCCGTGGTGGTGAAGTCGAAGACGGCGACGGTCGGGACGCGGGCGGTGTCGGGAGCCGGGACGTCGGTCGCCGGCCGGGACGGGTCCTGGGCCGGCGCAGGCAGCGGTGAGATCAGCGCCAGCGTCGGGGCCACGGCCAGGATCAGGATGAGGCGTCGCGACACGGGTGCCTCCGCACGGTGCACGATGACGATGAGCAGGGGGAGAGCGCTGCGGGGACGCTCCCCCAAGGTAAGCCGCCCCGTGCGACGGGAAAAGACGGGCCGTACACTTCTTGCCGGTGTACGGGACCGTGGTCGTTGGAGGCGCGAGGGGTGTCGCACGAACCGGAGGGGGACGCACATGCGGGTGACGATCGAGTACTGCGGGCTCTGAAACTATCTGCCGAGAGCCTCCAGGATGGAGGCACGGATCCGGGAGGAGTTCCCGGACGCCGAGGTCGAGCTGATCGAGTCGGGCGGCGGCGTGTTCGAGGTGGAGAAGGACGGCGAGCTGGTCTTCTCGAAGAAGCGGACGGGTCGGCACGCGGAGTGGGACGAGGTACGCGAGCGGCTGGCGGGGTAGCAGAGCGGCGACTCGCGGTTCGCGGCTCGCGGCTCGCGGTTGGCGGTTGGCGGCTCGCGGGTCGGGGTTCGAGTGGACGGAACAGCGGTAGGAGGGGCAGGTGGGCACGAAACAAATCGCCATCAACACGGGCGGCGGTGACGCGCCGGGGCTGAACGCCGTGATCCGGGCCACGGTGCTGTCGGCGCTGAACCGCGGCTGGGAGGTCCACGGGATCCGGAAGGGGTACGGCGGGCTGCTGGGCGAGGACGAGATCGTGCCGCTGGACCGCTCGTCGGTCCGCGGGATCACGCACCTGGGCGGCACGATCCTGGGGACCACGAACCGGGGCAACCCGTTC
>JAWVYT010000282.1:0-3980 GCA_033722595.1 Longimicrobiales bacterium | reverse complement strand
CCCGCCGAGAGCGTGAACACCTTGAACGGGATCGGTGTGAAGCCCGCCGCGAAGATCGCCCAGAAGTCGTATTGGTCGTAGATCTCCCGGATATGGGCGAACGCCTCGGGCGTCACCCCCGGCACCCAGGCGTAGAACAGCTGGTCCACCGCCTCCCAGATCCCCCACCCGATGGCGTAGCCGGCGATGCCACCGAGCACCGAGGCCACGGCGCACACCGTGGCGAACCGGAACGCCTTCTTCGGCGCCCCCATGGCCAGCGCGATCAGGAGCGGGTCCGGTGGGATCGGGAAGAACGAGGACTCGGCGAAGGAGAACCCGGCGAGCGCCCACGTCCCGCCGGGCCGCTCCGCGAAGCTCAGAACCCAGTCGTACATGCGACGGACCCACCCCACCTTCGCGGCCGGCCCCGGCGTCACCGGGCCGGGGACACCCTCCTCCAGGTGCGGGGCCTGGTCCTCCACGCCGTTGTCCTTCACCCCGTCGGCACTCATTCCGGCCACCCGAAGCGACCGATGAGCGGGACGAACACGCACGCCGTCACCGGCTCCTCGGTCGTGGCGCCGCCCTCCGTACGGGTCACCATCGTGAGCTGCTGCGTGGCCCGGTCCCCTACCGGGATCAGGAGCCGGCCCCCGGGCTTCAGCTGCTCGACCAGCGTCTCGGGCACGCTCGGCGCCGCAGCGCCCACCAGGATGGCGTCGTACGGCGCGTACTTCGACCAGCCTACGGTGCCGTCCTTGGTCACCAGCGCGATGTTCCGGTAGCCGAGCTCGTCCAGCACCTCCCGGGCCCGCTGCGTGAGCTCCGGGATCCGCTCCACGGCGTAGACGTTCCCGGCCAGCTCCGCCAGCAGCGCCGTCTGGTAGCCGCTCCCCGCCCCGATCTCCAGCACCGTGTCCTCCGGCCCGATCTCCAGCGTCTGGAGGTAGAGCGCCTGCAGCGACGGCTGGGAGATCGTCTGGCCGTAGCCGATCGGCAGCGCCGAGTCCCGGTACGCACGCCGCCGCATCGGCTCCGGCACGAACCGGTGGCGCGGCACCGAGGCCACGGCGCTCAGCACGTCGGTGTCCTCGATCCCCTTCGCCTGGATCTCGTCGACCAGGCGCATACGCTTCTTCTCGAACGGGTCGTTCACAACTCGAGCTCCCAACCCCGTATGTCCTTGAGCAGGTCGAAGTTAGTTAGGTCCAGGTGAAGTGGTGTGACAGATACGTAGCCGTCCTCGATCGCGCGGAAATCCGAGTCCTCGCTGCCCCACCACCGGCTCTCGCCACCGCCGATCCAGAAGTACTCGCGGCCGCTCGGGTCGTGGGACCGGGTAAGCGAGCCCTCGTAGGCCCGGCGACCCAGGGTCGTGACGCGCACCCCCGCCATCTCCTCCGGCGGGATCGGCGGCAGGTTGATGTTCAGGAGCGTCTCCTCGGGGAACGCCTCCCGCTGCACCACCTGTCCGATCAGCTCCCCGACGACGGGGACCCAAGCCTCGATGGCCTCGGGGTCGCGTCCGGTGTACGACACGGCGGCCGCGGGCAGTCCGAGGATCGTGGCCTCCATGGCGCCGGCCACGGTGCCCGAGTAGAGCACGTCATCGCCGAGGTTCGCCCCATGGTTGATCCCGGAGAGGACGAAGTCGGGCGGCGGGTCCATGAGCTCGCCCAGGGCGAGGACCACGCAGTCGGTCGGGGTCCCGTCGACGACGAGCATGTCACGTACGGACCGGACCCGCAGCGGGTGGTGCATGGTCAGCGAGTGGCTGGTGGCGCTCTGCTCGCGGTCCGGCGCCACCACCTGGACGTCGCCGTGGCGCGCCGCGGCCTGCACCAGCGCACGGATGCCGAGGGCCAGGTAGCCGTCGTCGTTGGTCACCAGGATCCGCATCAGCCGACGGTATCGCCTCGCAGCAGCTCGAGGATCGCCTGGAGCTCGGAGCGCACCTCTTCGACGGTGGCCTCGTCGAGCGTCTGCCGGCTCGCTTCCTCGTACTCCCCGCCCTTCCGGAGCTCCTCCAGCTTCTGCTTCGCACCCTCGATCGTGTACCGCTCGGTGTACAGGAGCCGCTTGAGCAGCATGATGAGCCGGATCTCCTTGCGCTGATAGACCCGGTTGCCGGCCCGGTTCTTGGACGGTTTCAGCGGCGGGAACTGGCTCTCCCAGTACCGTAGCACGTGGGGTTTGAGGTCCACGAGCTCGCAGACTTCGCCGATGGAGTAGTACTCCTTCCGGATGATCGGGCTGCTCATGCCCAGAACTCCGCCTTGGGCTCCCGCATCATGAGGGAGCGTACCGCGTCGGCCGGGGGCCGGTCCTCGAAGAGCACCGCGTGGACCTGAGCCACGATGGGCATCTCCACATCCTCCCGTGCCGCCAGCTCGTGGGCGGCCCGGGTCGTCTCGACGCCCTCGGCCACCATCCGCATCGACGACAGGACCTCGTCCAGCGTCCGGCCCTGCCCCAGCTCGTAGCCCACGGTGCGGTTCCGGCTGAGGTCGCCGGTACAGGTCAGGATCAGGTCGCCCATCCCCGACAGCCCGGCCAGGGTCCGCTCCCCTGCCCCGAGGGCCAGGGCGAGGCGGTTGAGCTCGGCGAGCCCGCGCGTGATGAGGGCGGCCATGGTATTGTGGCCGAAGCCGAGCCCCGCCACCATCCCGGCCGCCAGCGCCATGACATTCTTGAGGGCGCCGCCGAGCTCCACCCCGGTGACATCATGGCTGGTGTAGACCCGGAAGTACTCGGTCTGGAACAGGAGCTGGGCGCGCTCTGCGGCGTCGCTGTCCCGGCTGGCCACGGTCACGGCCGTGGGGTGCTTCCGGGCCACCTCGGCCGCGAAGCTGGGCCCCGAGAGGAAGCAGAAGCGGCGCGACTTCAGATCGGGGAGCGCGTCCTCCAGGACCTCGGCCATGGTCTCCAGCGTCCGGGTCTCGATCCCCTTCGACGCGCTGACGATCAGCGCGTCCCGATCCACGTGCGGCGCCGCCTGGCTCATGACCGTCCGGACGTGCTGCGACGGGCTCACGGAGACCACGATGCGCGCGCCGTCCAGCGCCTCCGCCAGGTCCGAGGTCGCCGACAGGCTCTCGGCGAGCGGGATCTCGGGGAGGTAGATGGTGTTCGCGCCCTCGGACCGGATGGCCTCGGTCACGTCCTCCTCGTACGACCACAGGCGCACGGTGTTGCCCTTCCTCGCCAGCAGGTCCGCCAGCGTGGTGCCCCAGCTTCCGGCCCCTATGACGGCCACGGTCTCGCTCATGATCTCCTCCCCTTGCTCCCGAACCGGTTTTCCTCGCCCCGGGCCAGGCGGCGGATGTTCGAGCGGTGCGCGTAGATGACGAACGCGGCGAGGCCGAGGGCGAGCCAGAGAGTGAGCCGCGGCTCGTCGGTGAGGTAGACGGCCGCGGGCAGGGTGACGGCCGCGGCGAGCGAGGAGAGCGACACGATCCGGGACAGCAGGAGGACCACGAGCCAGACCACCAGGGCGGCCAGCGTCGCCCACGGCGCCAGCGCCGTGAATACGCCCGCACTCGTGGCCACGCCCTTCCCGCCCCGGAACCTCACGTAGATGGAGAACACATGGCCCACGATGGCCGCGGCGCCGTACGCCAGCGCCCACTCGGGGTCGGCGGCGGCGTCCCACGCCGGGAACAGGGCGGTCGGGACCCAGCCCTTGGCGACATCCACCAGCCCGACCGGGACGGCCGCCTTCCACCCCAGGACGCGAAAGACGTTGGTCGCCCCGAGGTTGCCGCTGCCGTGCTCTCTCAGGTCGATCCCGTGGAACCAGCGGCCCACGATGTAGCTGGTGGGCGTGGCCCCCAGCAGGTAGGCCAGGAGGACGAGGGCCCAGATCACCGCCGCGTCTCCTTGCGGCTGCGAAACTTGATCCGGATCGGCGAGCCGATGAAGCCCCACCGGTCGCGGAACCCGTTGTACAGGTACCGGCGGTAGTTGTCGGTGATGCCCAGCCTCTGGTTCACGAAGAT
>JAWVYT010000281.1:0-4020 GCA_033722595.1 Longimicrobiales bacterium | reverse complement strand
GGTGACGTACTCCGAGGACGGGTCGGGCGTCGCGGGCGCCGACGTCGCCGTGGTGGTGATCGGTGAGGAGCCGTACGCCGAGGGCGTGGGCGACCGGATGGACCTGAGCCTGGATCCGGGCCAGCAGGCGCTGGTGGAGCGGGCTGCCGATGCCGGCGTCCCGGTCGTCGTGGTCCTGATCTCGGGGCGTCCGCTCATCGTCAACGAAGCGCTGGATCGGTCGAACGCGTTCGTGGCCGCGTGGCTCCCGGGCACGGAGGGCACGGGCGTGGCCGATGTGCTGTTCGGGGACTACGCGCCCACGGGCAAGCTGGCGTTCACCTGGCCCCGGTCCAACGACCAGATCCCGATCAACGTGGGCGACGAGCCCTACGACCCGCTCTTCCCGTTCGGCTTCGGGCTGACCTACTGACCGCGGGCCTGTGATCCGAGCGTCAGGGGTCTCGACCGTGCGGTGGGCGACGAGGACCCGGGCCGGGCTCGCGGCTGCGGCCCTCGCGCTCGCGGGCTGCGGGCCCGGCGTCCCGGCCGACGGGCCGTTCGAGCCGACCTGGGCGTCGCTGGCGGCGCACACGGCGGCGCCCGAGTGGTTCCGGGACGCGAAGTTCGGGATCTACCTCCATTGGGGCGTCCTGTCCGTCCCGGCGTTCGCCCACGAGTGGTACCCCCGGACCATGCACATCGAGGGCACCGACGAGCACCGGCACCAGGTGGAGACGTACGGCCCGCTGGACGAGTTCGGCTACCACGACTTCGTGCCGATGTTCACCGCCGAGCACTACGACGCCGAGGCGTGGGCGGACCTCTTCGAGCGGGCCGGCGCCCGGTTCGCGGGGATGGTGGCCGAGCACCACGACGGCTTCGCCATGTGGGGCAGCGAGCACACGCCGTGGAACGCCGCCGACCGGGGTCCGGAGCGGGACGTGCTGGGCGAGCTGGAGGCCGCGGTCCACGGGCGCGGGCTGCCCTTCGTGACGTCGTTCCACATGGCCCGGAACCTCCAGATCTATCAGGACCGGCCCGGGGAGCGATCCGACACCAGCTACTTCCCGTACATCGAGGGGTGGGCCACCGCGTCGGAGGACCCGGAGCTCCGGATGCTGTACGGCAACGTCCCGCCGGAGCAGTTTTTCGAGACCTGGCAGGCCAAGCTGGTGGAGGTCGTCGACGCGTACGGGCCGGACCTAATCTACTTCGACGGCCTGCTCGGCAAGATCCCGGACGCGTACAAGCGCCGGTTCCTGGCCCACTACTTCAACCGCGCCGCGGAGCGCGGCCGGGACGTGGTGGTGACGTACAAGCACGACGAGCTCCCGAGCGCCGTCGGGGTCCCCGACTACGAGAAGGGCCGCGTCGACACGCTGGCCCCCGAGCCGTTCCTGACCGACGAGACGATCAGCAACTGGAGCTGGGGGTACGTCGAGGGGCTGACCTACAAGACCGTCCCCCAGATCCTGCACATCCTGGCGGACGTGGTCAGCAAGAACGGCACGCTCATGCTGAACATCTCGCCCCGGGCCGATGGCACCATCCCGGCCGAGCAGCGGGAGATCCTCCACGCCATCGGCGACTGGCTGGCGACGCACGGCGAGGCGATCTACGGTACGCGGCCGTGGATCACGTACGGCGAGGGCCCGACGGTCCAGGAGTCGGGCGGTCACTTCCTCCCGGTCCTGGACTACCAGCCGCGGGACATCCGGTACACCGCCCGGGGCGACACGGTCTACGCCATCGCGCTGGGGTGGCCGGCCGCCGGGCAGCGGCTGACCCTGGGCGCCTTCGCGGCCCCGGGGACACCGGACATCGATATCGCGGCCGTCGAGCTGGTGGGCAGCGACGCGACGGTGCGGTGGGAGCGGGGGCCGGACGGCCTCGTCGTCATCGCGCCCGCGGAGCCCGTGAGCGAGGCGGCGACGGTGTTCCGGATCCGGACGACCCGGACCGGCGGCTGAGCCGGTACCCCGGAACGAACGACCCCGAACTCGAAGAGTGAACACGGAACGGTGAGGTCATGATGCGGCGAATCTCCCTTGAACCCGGCCGGCGTCCCGCGTCGGCGCTCCTTCTCCTCGCCACGGCGCTGGCGGTGGCCGGCCCGCTGGCGGGACAGACCCCGTACCCGCCGCACCTGCTGAACGAGGCGGTGGACATCTCGCCGGACTTCCAGGACTTCGCGAACGGCTACTTCCTGGCGGACAGCCTGGCGCGCTTCGACCCGGCCACGGCGAGCGGTACGGTGAAGTACGTGCGACACCAGTACGTGACGCGGCTGGCGTTCAACAACATGCTGGCGACCCTGGAGCCGGCGCCGGAGAACATCTTCCCGGGCGGCGAGTACCCGGTGGCGCCGGAGCAGCCGTTCCGGCTGGAGTTCGTCTCGCCGCGCACGGTACGGATCGTGGCGCACAGCAAGCCGCAGGTGGTCGAGCCCGGCTCGTCCCTGATGCTGGCGGACGGCCGGGCCCCGATGGACCGGACCGGGTGGCGGTACTCGGCGGTGGAGGGCGGGCACCGCTACACCAGCGACTACGGCTCCGTCACGCTGCTCGAGCACCCGTGGCACATCGAGCTCCGGGACGCCGAGGGCCGGCTCCTGACCCGGAGCTTCCACCGATCCGACAACGCCCCGACGTACACGCCGGTGCTCCCGTTCTCGTACGTGCGGAAGGCGTCGGACTACGCCCACCAGATGGCGGCGGTGTTCACCCTCTCGCCGGGTGAGAAGATCTTCGGCGGCGGCGAGTCGTTCACACCGCTCGACAAGCGCGGCCAGAAGCTGTTCCTGTTCGTCGATGACGCGAACGGCTCGGAGAACGTGGGGATGTACAAACCGATCCCGTTCTTCATGAGCAGCCGGGGCTACGGGATGTTCGTGCACAGCACGGCCCCGATGGTGTTCGATTTCGGCCGGGACTTCTCCGGGTCCAGCACGCTCATGGTGGGCGACGACGTGCTGGACCTGTTCGTCTTCCTCGGCGACCCGAAGGACGTCCTGGACGAGTACACCGACCTGACCGGGAAGGCGCCCATGCCGCCGCTCTGGTCGTTCGGGCTCTGGATGAGCCGGATCACGTACTTCTCCGAGGCCGACGTCCGCAGCGTGGCCGACAGCCTGCGCTACTACGAGGTCCCGGCCGACGTGATCCACCTGGACACGGGCTGGTTCGAGACCGACTGGCGGAGCGACTACCGCTTCTCCGAGACGCGGTTCGACGACCCCGCGGGCATGATCCACGACCTGGACGACATGGGATTCAAGGTCTCGCTCTGGCAGCTCCCGTACTTCGTGCCGAACAACGACCTGTACCCGGAGATCGTGGAGCGGGGGCTGGCGGTGACGGACTCCAAGGGCAACCTGCCCTACCCCGACGCGGTGCTCGACTTCTCCAATCCCGAGACGGTGGACTGGTACCAGGGGAAGCTCCGCGGTCTGCTGGAGCTGGGCGTGGGCGCGATCAAGGTCGACTTCGGCGAGGCGGCGCC
The DNA here is from genome assembly GCA_033722595.1 of Longimicrobiales bacterium. GTDB lineage: Bacteria > Gemmatimonadota > Gemmatimonadetes > Longimicrobiales > RSA9 > JAWVYT01. The sequence goes on along the minus strand of JAWVYT010000281.1, from coordinate 537 downwards.
GCTGAACGGCCTCTACGATTCCGGCCGCACCGGCTGGTTCGAGCACAACCTCTACCCGCTGCGCTACAACGACGTGGTGGCCGAGGTCACGGAGGACGTGACGGGCGAGAGCATCGTCTGGGCCCGGAGCGCCTGGGCCGGCTCCCAGCGCTACCCCGTGCACTGGGGCGGCGACCCCGCCACCGCGGACATCGGGATGGCGGCCACGCTCCGGGGCGGTCTTTCCCTCGGCCTGTCCGGGTTCACCTTCTGGAGCCACGACATCGGTGGCTTCACGGCCACGGCGCCCGAGCCGCTGCACCGCCGCTGGGTCCCGTTCGGGTTCCTCACGTCGCACACCCGGAGCCACGGCCAGCCGCCCACGGAGCCCTGGCTCTTCAGCGAGGGGTTCCTGGAGCTGTACCGGAGCGCCGCCGAGATGCGGTACCGGCTCATGCCGTACATCTACGCCCAGGCGAAGCACAGCACGGAGCGGGGCCTGCCCATGGTCCGGGCGCTCTTCGTGGAGTACCCCGACGACCCGGGCGCCTGGCTGGT
>JAWVYT010000280.1:0-4026 GCA_033722595.1 Longimicrobiales bacterium | reverse complement strand
GTGGACAGCACGGTCGTCACCTTCATCGTGTCTCTGGTCGTCCTCCTCTTCGTGGCGACGGCGATGTCCGTCCTCACGAAGCGGGTGCGGATGCCGCTGTCCATCGTGCTCGTCCTGGTCGGGCTGCTGCTGGGCGAGCTGATCCGGCTCTACCCCGCGCTGGGGCCGATGGCGCGGCTCCAGCTGTCGGAGGAGATGCTCCTGTACGTCTTCCTCCCGACGCTCGTCTTCCACGCCGCCTTCGCCATGGACTCCCGGCTGCTGATGAAGAACATCGGCCCCGTGCTTGTCCTGGCGATCCCGGCCGTGTTCATCTCCTTCATCGGCGTAGGCTACGGGCTGCACTGGACCCTGGGGGCCCCGCTGGGCGCCGCCATCCTGTTCGGCGCGCTGATCACGGCCACGGACAGCAGCGCGGTCCTGACGCTCTTCCGTGAGATCGGGGCGCCGAAGCGGCTCACCATCCTGGTCCAGGGCGAGAACCTGTTCAACGACGCCGTCTCGATCGTGATCTTCATCCTCGCGGCGGGTGCGGTGGGGGTCGGATCGGTCACCATCCCCGAGGGCGCCAACGTCTTCCTCTACGGCGCCCGGGAGTTCCTGGTGGCGTTCCTCGGCGGGTTGGCCACCGGCGCGGCGGTGGGGTACGCGTTCGGCAAGATGATCGAGGCGGTGGAGAACGACGATCTCATCGAGATCCTCCTGACCACGGTCGTTGCGTTCCTCTCGTTCCTGGTAGCCGAGTTCGCCATCGGGGCCAGCGGGATCACCGCCGTCGTGGGCGCCGGGGTCGTGCTGGGGGGCTGGGGTCGGACCAAGTTCTCCCCCGGCACGCTGGACTACCTGAACCGCTTCTGGGCGTACCTGGCGTTCGTGGTGAACTCGCTGGTCTTCCTGCTCACGGGCCTGGCCGTGGTCTGGCGCCCCGTTCTGGCCACGATCGGGCTCGGAACCATCGCGGTGGCGTTCCTGATCTCGATCCTGGCCAGGGCGGTGAGCATTTACGGCCTCTTCCCGCTGGTGAACATCCTCCCTGGGATCGAGCCGACCGGCGGACGGTATCAGACCGCGATCGTGTGGGGCGGGATCCGGGGCGGGACGGCGTTGGCGTTGGCGCTCACGCTGCCGTCCACGTACGGCGGCCGCGAGCTGGTCGTGGGGCTGACCATCGGCGTGGTCCTCTCCAGTCTCTTCTTCCAGGGGATGACGCTGGAGCCGGTGATCCGGCTCCTGGGACTGCACAAGGTGACACCACTGGAGGAGTACAGCCGGGACGAGGCGCTGCTCCGGGTCAAGAGCGCGGGACGGGCCCGTGTCCCGTCGCTTCGGAGCGGCGGTGTGATCAGCGGTTCCGTGGCCCGAGAGTTGGAGAAGACGTATCGGGCCGAGCAGCAGGCGGTCCGGGATCGAGTCGAGCTGATGCGGCAGCACGAGCTCGTCGGCCGGCAGGAGGAGACGCGGCTGCTGCGGGCCCAGATGCTGCTCGCCGAGAAGCGGTCATACCGGGACCTGTTCCGGGACGGCGTGCTGTCGGAGGGGGTCTTCAAGGACCTGCAGCACTCCATCGACGTGCAGCTCGACCACGTCCATCGGTCGGGCGAAGTCCCGACCTGGACGATCCACTCGCCGATCCGGTGGTGGCTTCAGCGCGCGTTGTTCCGGGTCATCGACGCGATCGCACCGGCCGGCGGGCTGGCCCAGCGGTTCCGGCTCAACCGGATCGCCGAGCGGTACGAGGAGAACTGGGCGAAGGTCATCACGTCCCACCGGGCGCTGGAGGAGCTCCGCGGCATCCGGGAGGCCGGCGCGTTCCAGGAGGACGTGGTCCTGAGCGCCAGCCACCTGTACGAGCGGTGGCTGGAGAATGCGCAGAAGCGGCTCGACCTCATCGGCGAGCAGTTCCCGGAATACGCCACCAAGGTCCAGGAGATGGTCGCGCTGCGGCTCTGCCTGTACGCCGAGGAGGACACGATCGTGGAGCTCGGCGAGGTCGACGCCCTGTCGGAGCGGGACGTGCTCGAGCTTCGCCGCGACGTCGAGCGGCGGCTGCGCGCGCTCCGGCGAAAGCCCATCGAGGAGCTCGAGCCCACACCGAGGGAGCTGCTGGCCAAGGTGCCGTTCTTCCACGGGCTCCCACCCGAGGAGTTCGAGGTCATCGTGGGGCTCCTGCGTCCCCGGACCCTGCTGAGCGGCGAGGCGGTCGTCCGCGAGGGCGAGGTCGGCAGCTCGCTCTTCCTCATCGGCCGTGGCGTCGTCCGCGTGACGGTGGTCGACGACGATGGCGTGACCCGCCCCGTGGCCACGCTCCTGGCCGGCGACTTCTTCGGTGAGATGGCGATGCTGGCGGGCGGCGACGCCGTGCGCTCGGCCACCGTGACGACTGCTACCGAGGCCGTGCTGTACGAGCTCCGCCGGGACGACCTGGAGGCCGTTCTCGCGGTGTGCCCGATCATGCGTGGCGTGCTGGAATCGGCCTCGGCGGAGCGGCGCAGGGAGCTGCAGCAGCGCTGACGGGTCGCCGCCGGGCCCCGCGGCAGCGTGCAGGACCCGGACGCTCTGCGGCCGGGGACGCGTTCGCCCGCCGGTCCCGGTCCGGTATCCCCCGTATCCGGTCGCGACCGGTCCGTGCTCCGGCCGGACCCTGCTAGAGCCCGTAGGTCAGCCCGAGCGCCATCCGTGCCGCGTCGCCCAGGTCCGTCTGCCGCGCGGCCGCGGAGAAGGCCAGCTGGACCGGGCCGAGACGGAGACCGAGCCCGCCGGAGAGCTGGTACCCGCCGGAGATCGCGGCCACGCCGGCCCGGATCGGCAGCACCGGCAGGATCGTCAGCTCGGCGCCGACGCCCAGGTGGCTCCGCTCCCCTACGTTCAGGCTCTCCTCGAGGGAGTGTCGGAGCTCGCCGGTGACCTCGAGGAACGGCGTCACCTGCATGGCTGCTCCGGCCGCCAGCGTCGGGCTGAAGCCGTACAGCGTCTCGATCCGGTCGATCAGCTCCCCGGGCGCGTTGGCGATGCTGGCGGTATCGAAGCTCGTGGAGGAGCTGTCGGCGTCCCAGGTCGCGGTGCCTTCCCGGAACTGGAGCCCGTCCAGGTCCCATTCGAACGTGTTGACCACGTTCTTCACGACCACGCCGGCGGAGAACGGTCCGCCCTGCCATGCCGCGCCGATGTCGAGTCCGAACCCGCCGCCGTTGTTGGCGATGTCGCCGAACGTCTGGTCCTGCGCGCTGTCATCCGGGAGTGGCGAGTGGACGATCGGGAACCGGATGTCCACCGCGATCGGGTCGCTGGATATGGTGCTCCGGCTCTCCTGCCCGAGCATCAGGAAGTTGCCCACCGTGTACTTCACCGTAGCGCCGACAGCAAAGTGCTGGTCGGGGAGCGGTCCCAGCGATATCGAGAGCGGGAACCCCATGCTGGCAGCGAAGGTCGTGGTGCCGGCCACGTCGAAGTTGGAGCCCTGCAGCGAATAGTCCTGCGGGTCGCCGGTGAGGCCCGCGTTGCCGAAGAAGAGGACCTCGGCCACGTCCGGTGCCAGGTTGACCTGGCCGCGAACGGTGCTCGACGCCGACAGCGCGACGGGGCCGAAGCCGAGCGCGAGGAACGTGACTTCGGCGCCCGCGTTCCCGGTTTCGCCGCCGGCTTCGGTGATGGCGGCGAGCCACTCCTGGCGGACCGCCGCCGGGATCAGCTGGCCATCGTACTCGGCCAGGTCCGCGGGCGTGACGGGACTGAGCCCTGCGGTGACCGAGAAGGGCAGCAGCGCGAACGAAGCGCCCGGATTGTCGGGCATCCCCAGGCCGGCCGGGTTCCACGCCGGCGCCGCGATGCCCCGGGCCAGGGCCGTGTAGCTGCCGCCCAGCCCCACCGCCTCGGGCACGGGGCTCGCCACCTGGGCCCCCGCCGCGACGGGCGCGAGAAGACCGAGGACCGTCAACGCGGCCCCGAGTGTCAGTGTACGCATTACATCTCCTCTGTGGGACCGATGAGGACGACCAGCTCGAACTCGCTGCTCAGTGTCAGTCGCTG
>JAWVYT010000279.1:0-4029 GCA_033722595.1 Longimicrobiales bacterium | reverse complement strand
GTGAACGTGAGCGTGGCCGGCGGCCGCCGCGTCGAGATCAAGGGCGTGCCCCACCACCGCGGACTCCCGCTCCTGACCCACAACGAGGCGTTCCGGCAGCTGAACCTGCTCCGCGTGCGGGAGGCGCTGCGGGAGCGGGGGGTGACGCACGACGACCTGCCCGATCCGCCGGAGGGGCTGCCCTGGGAGACGTCGTCGCTGGTGACGGACGCACGGCCGATCCTCCGGCACTCCGATTTCCGGCCCATGCGGAGCGCGCTGGAGCGGGGCGACGCCGTCGTGGCCGTCCGCCTTCCGGGGTTGGCCGGGCTCCTGGCCCACCCGACCCAGCCAGGGCTGCGCTTCGACCACGAGCTCGCCGAGCGGGTCCGGGTCATCGCGTGCCCGACCGACCGGCCGTTCCTGGCTCACTCCGACGCCGACCGGGGCACCCTGAACGCGTACCACTGGGGCGAGCTTCGTGACGCGCTGGAGGCCGGCCGGGAGGACGCCATCGTGCTCGTATGGGCGCCAGCGCACGACGCGGCCACGGCCGCACGGGAGCTCATCATCCGGGCCCGGGAAGCGCTGGACGGCGTGCCCGCCGAGACCCGCATGGCCAACGACGACATGACCACGGGGTTCGAGCGGCTGCTGCCGGGGCCCGACCGGATGTACCCCGACACCGATACGCCGCCGCTTCCCATCGCGGACACGCTGGTCGCAGAGGTCCGTTCGGCGATGAGCGAGACGCCGTGGCAGCGGGTGGACCGGTACCGGGAGCTGGGGCTGGACGCCAGGGCGGCGCACGAGCTGGCCGGCGCGCCCTGGGCCGATCTCTTCGATGCGACCACGCCCGCGCCGGGCGCCGTGGCCCGCCGGCTGGCCGGCGCGCTCCGGACCCGCGTGCCGTACTACGCCCGGCGCGTGCGGCGGGGGGATACGGAGCCCGTGGCTTCGGGGTCGGACCCCGAGACCTACACCGGCGAGCCGTCGCCGGAGGACGGCGTCCCGCCGGCCGAGCGGGTGGCACCGCTCGTCCGTGCGCTGGAGTCCGGGGTGCTGCGGCCGGAGGCGCTCGTGCCGGCGCTGGACGCGGTGGTCGAGCGGCCCGGGCGGGACGTCAGCGGGATCGTAGCCGGATTCCGGGCCCTGGAGCCCGACGCCCCGGAGGTCGCGGACCGGATCGAGGCCGTGGCCGCCCGGGCGGTGGCCGACGGGCCGCCCGGGTCCGGGCCTCGGCTGCGGTGGGCCATGGGAGAGGTCATGCGCGGGCTCCGGGGACGGGTGGACCCGGCTGCGGTCCGGTCCCGGCTGGCGGCGGCCCTCGGGCCGGGGACGCAGGCGGGCGAGCCGGCGGAGGCGACGGCGTGAGCGGCGGCGCACAGGACACCGGCGGCTACCGGGGGCCCGCGCTGGCGGTGATGCGGGAGCACGGCGTCACCGTGTGGTGCGAGGTCCGCGCCGAGACCACCCGGGGCGAGTTCATCGGCCTGATCCTGCCCCGCAGCGAGACCGCGGACGCCGACCACATCGTGCTCAAGCTGGGCACGGGCTACAACATCGGCGTCCGCTGCGACACCGTGCGGCGGCTCGAGAAGCTGGGCTACCGGGAGGCGAACTACCGGATCCCGGAGCAGGAGTTCCCCACCGACCCGGAGCACCCGAACGTGAAGCTCCTGGGTACCGGGGGAACCATCGCCAGCCGACTGGACTACCGGACCGGGGCCGTGATCCCGGCGTTCAGCCCGGGCGAGCTGTACGGCTCCGTGCCCGAGCTGGCCGACATCTGCAACCTGGAGACGGAGAAGCTGTTCGGCGTCTTCAGCGAGAACATGGGCCCCGACCAGTACCTGGTGCTGGCGGAGGAGGTGGGCCAGGCCATCCGCGACGGCTGGGACGGCGTCATGATCGGCCACGGGACCGATACCATGCACCACACGGCCGCGGCGCTCAGCTTCATGGTCCAGAAGCCCCCCGTACCCGTGGTGATGGTCGGGAGCCAGCGGTCGTCGGATCGGCCGTCGTCCGACGCGGCCCGGAACCTGATCGCCGCCGCCTGGGCCGCCGGCCACGGGCCCATCGCCGAGGTCCTGGTCTGCATGTTCGGCCCCACGTCCGACCTGTACAACCTGCTGCACCGGGGCACCCGTGTCCGGAAGATGCACTCGTCGGTGCGCTCCACGTTTCGCACGCTCGGCGACATCCCCGTGGGGATGGTCGAGGACGGGACCGTCACACCGCTGAAGGACGACTACGCGCCCCGTCGCGACGACCGGGACGTCACGGTCCGGGCGGTGTTCGAGCGCCGCGTCACCCTCACGTACTACTACCCGGGGATGCAGCCCGATGTCGTCGACGGGCTCGTCGACGCCGGCTACAGGGGGATCGTCATCGCCGGCACCGGGCTGGGGCACGTGAACCGGGCCATCTACCCGGCCCTCGAGCGGGCACGGGACGCCGGCGTCCAGGTCTACATGACGCTCCAGACCCTCTGGGGCTTCGTTCAGATGCACGTCTACGAGACCGGCCGGGAGATCCTCGAGCTGGGCGTGGTACCCCTCGCCAACATGATGCCCGAGGTGGCCTACATAAAGCTCGGCTGGGCACTGGGCGTGCACCCCGACGACCCGGAAGCCGCGAAGACGCTCATGCAGACCCCGGTCGCCGGCGAGATGACCACCCGGGAGCCCCACGACGGGTACCTCATCCTCCAGGGCGGGGTGCCGGAGACCGAGGAGTGGCTGAAAGAGGTCTGGAGGTAGGGGCCCACCGCCCCCGCTACCCACAGCTGCCGCGTCGCCCACGCCGTGGCGGGGAGGGCGGGCGGGGACGGGCCGGGCCGGGCGGACGCCCTCCGCGCCCTTGAGAATGGTCGCCAGCTCCGTAGGTTCAGGGTCCAGCGCCGCGCGGAGCGGCGCTCACCACGAAACGGACAGTCGAACGGAAGCACCATGGACATCGCCATCACCGGCACGGTCAAGCAGGTCCTCGAGGAGCAGTCGGGCACGGGCAAGAACGGCCCGTGGCGCAAGCAGGAGTTCATCCTCGAGACCGAGGACAGGTACCCGAAGCCCGTCTGCATCATCCAGTGGGGCGATGACATCGACGAGTTCGACGTGCAGGAGGGCGAGCGGCTCACGGCCCACGTCGATATCCAGAGCCGGGAGTATAAGGGCCGCTGGTACACCGACGTGAAGGCGTGGCGCGTGGAGAGGGAGGGCGACGCGCGGAACGCCCCGAACGGTCCGCCGCCGGCCGCCGACGAGCCGTGGCCCGAGCCGTCCACGTCCGGCCCAAACGACGCCGCGGACGACGACCTGCCCTTCTGACGCCCCGCCCCCGCCATGCCGAAGCCGTGGAAGAAGGACCTCGACCCGCGGGACGACGACGCTCCGCCGCGCACGCTGCACTCCGCCGTCGTCGTCGAGACGCTCGACCTCCACGGGTACACCGCGGACCAGGCGGAGCACCGGCTGGAGATGCTCTTCGACCGGCTGTCCCGGACCTCCGCCGGCGAGGTGGTTCGGATCGTCACCGGGCGCGGGAGCCGGTCCGCGGGCCCACCCGTGCTCCAGGGGGTGGTGAGGGATGCGCTCAACGGGTGGCTCTCCGACCGGGTGGCGGAATGGGCAGTGGACGCGGGGAGCGGGGCGTACCTGGTGCGGATCAGGTAGCGAAAGGCACATCGATATGGGTCCACAGGCGCACCGGATTGGCGACTTCGCTCTGGCGCTCCTCCTGCTCTCGATCACGGTCGTGCCGGTGGCCGGACAGGTGCCGGAGGACAGCGTAGAACCGGCCGGTCCTCCGATACCCCGCTGGGTAGTGGAGCTGGAGGCCGGTCCGGCCTGGCAGAGCTACAACGACGTGGAGATCCCGAACGACGGGACCGCGACCCGCTTCTCCCTGTATGACCTGGCCGGCGCCGGTCCGTGGCCCGCGGGACGCCTCTACGTGACCTGGAACATCACCGACAGACACGGGCTGCGGCTCCTGGCCGCGCCGTTCTCGCTCACGGAGACCGGAGCGCCCGACCGGACGATCGCC
>JAWVYT010000278.1:0-4045 GCA_033722595.1 Longimicrobiales bacterium | reverse complement strand
GCCCCCGGGGTAGGGACCGATGCCGGAGAATGCCCAGTCGGTACGCGGTTCGTCAAGACCGTCCACACACCTCGACACGACCCGGACCTTCCCCTAGCCTTCGGCATGCCGAGCTCCGAGCCCTGCGAGATGGCCGACGCGCTCCTGCGTCATTTCGACGCCCATCAACGGTCCATGCCGTGGAGGGAGACGTCCGACCCGTACGCCATCTGGGTCAGCGAAGTCATGCTCCAGCAGACCCGTGTGGACACCGTGATCCCGTACTGGGAGCGGTGGCTCGACCGGTTCCCCACCGTCGACCACCTGGCCGAGGCCGACCTGGATGACGTACTGAAGGAGTGGGAGGGGCTGGGCTACTACTCCCGCGCCCGCAACCTCCACCGCGCCGCCTGCATGGTCCGGGAGCGGTTCGACGGCCGGGTGCCGGAAACGGTGGACACGCTCCGGGAGCTGCCCGGCGTCGGCGAGTACACCGCCGGTGCGGTCGCCAGCATCGCGTACGGCGTCCCGACGCCGGCTGTGGACGGGAACGTCCGGCGGGTCCTGGCCCGGCTCTACGACCTCGAGCGACCGACCCCCGGCGAGCTCCGTCAGTACGCCGCCGAGCTCGTTCCTGCCGACCGACCCGGCGACTTCAACCAGGCGCTCATGGAGCTGGGTGCGACGGTGTGCACGCCCCGATCGCCTTCGTGTGGGGTGTGCCCGCTGGCGGAACAGTGCGAGGCCCGGCGCCTGGGCGTGCAGGAGCAGCGTCCGCTGCCCCGCCCGCGGAAGCGTATCCCGGAGGAGACCATTCGCACGGCCGTGCTCGTCCGTGGTGACGGGGCCATGCTGGTGTCCCGCCGTCCGGAGGACGGTCTCCTGGGTGGGCTCTGGGAATTTCCCGGGGTCCGGGCTGGAGAGCCGTGGGCCGAGCCGATCGCGGGGTGGCTCGACGCGGCGGCACAAAGGACCGAGCTGGACGCCGTCCGTCACGCCTTCTCCCACAAGCGCGTGACGTACCGGCCGGAGCTGTCGGTCGTTCCAGATCGGGCGGAGTACGAACCGGAGGACGACACACTGCTCTGGGCGGGACCCGGACTGCGGGCCGACCTGGCCATGCCGGTGGCCCAGCAGAAAATCGCGGCCGCCGCCCGCGCCCATCTCGAAGCCTCGGGGGCGAGATGAACCCGTTCGCAGTGTCCGGTGTTTAATGGGGCGGACGGCCTCTATCTTCAGATGGCCGCTTCTTGGTAATCCAGAGTTTGAGAGCGTGCGATGAGCCCCACTGTTCGAGTAGCCGCGCTGACCGTTGGCCTCGCCGTCGTCCTGACAGCGGCGGCGTGCGGTGATCCCACGGTCCAGAGCGCAGCCCCCAACGTCTTCATCGACCAGCCGAGCGATACCCTGGGCTTCTTCCAGGGGGAGTCCATCACGTTCCGCGGCCACGCCGTCGACCCCGAGGACGGACCGCTGCCGTCCGGCTCTCTCGGTTGGTTCAGCGATGTGGACGGAGCGCTGGGTGTGGGCAGCCAGATCGTGGTCTCCGACCTGTCGAGCGCGTGGCACCGGATTACGCTCCTCGCCGAGGACAGCGACGGTGTCCTCGGCTCCGCCAGCATCAGGATCGTGGTCCAGCCGGCTCCGGCGTCCGTGATCGAACGCTAGGCGCCGAACAGCTTCCGACCCACGGCCCGGCCCACGAACCGGAGCCGTTCCTTCCAGGGCAGTCGCATCAGGTTCGTCTTGACCACGCCCCGGGTGAAATACGTCTTCCGGCTGTAGTCGATGGCGACGTCCACCAGCACGGGACGGTCGTCCTCCAGGGTCGTCACCACCCGATCGAGGACGCCGGAGATCTCCTGGTCCGTGCCCAGACGCAGGCACTCGACCCCGAATCCGCCCGCGAGCCCACACAGATCGTAGTCGTGGACCTCGGAGGCCGTCTTCCGGCTGAGCGCCGTCTCCTGGAACTGGGAGATCTGGGCGAGCTCCTCATCGCGGAGCACGAAGATCGCGATCGGGAGCTGATACTGCCGGGCCGTCAGCACCTCCAGACCGGTCATGAGGAAGGCGCCATCCCCCGCCAGAGCCACGACCGGGCGATCCGGAGCGGCGAACTTGGCGCCCACCGCTGCAGGCACGCTGTATCCCATGCACGAGTAGTCGATGGGCGCCAGGAACTGACGCGGTCCCGGCAGCCGGAGCGTCTCCATCGCCAGGAACGTCCCGTTCCCGCTGTCGGTGGTGAAGATGGTGTCCCGACCGAGGCGGGCGTGGATGGCCCGGATCAGCGCGAACGGGGACACCCGGTCCCCTGAACCGCCCGCCCGGTCCGCATCCACCGCCGCGTGCCCCTCCGCGATGCGGGCGCGGAGCCGCGCGTCCGCGGGCCGCGGACGCAGCCCGTCGAGCAGGGCCTCCACCACGAGCCCGGAATCGGCGTTGATCGCCTCTTCCGCCTCGAAGTTCCGGTCGAGGACGGCGGGGTCGATGTCCACGTGGATGAGCGGGCCGGGAAGCTCCAGCCCGTAGCTGCCCGTGCCCACCTCGCCGAACCGGCAGCCGATGGCGAGCACCAGATCGCACCCGCCGGCGATCTCGCGGGCGAACCCCGGCGCGGCGTCCCCGAACCCGGGCCAGAGGGCCAGGGGATGGTCCTCGGGGAACACGCCCTTCCCCTGGAACGTGGTGGCGACCGGCGACTCGAGCCGCTCGGCGAGGGCGACCAGGTTCCCCGCCGCGGGCAGCGCCCCCAGCCCGACGTACAGCAGCGGCCGCTCGGCCGCCTCGAGGAGACCGAGGGCGCGCTCCAGGGTGTCCTCGTCCGGCGCCGCGGGAGTGGGCTCGATGTCCGCGTGCCCCGACCTCTGGGACTCCAGCCCCACGTCGTGGGTGAAGAGGTAGAGGTTGGCGGGCACCTCCACGTAGACGGGACCGGGCACGCCTTCCTGCGCCAGCCGGCACGCCTTCCGGATCGTGGGGTAGATCTCGTCGCCCGACTCCACCCGGAGCTGGGCCTTCGTCACCGGCGCGACCATGGCCATCTGGTCCACGTCGTGGAGCTGGTAGCCGTGGCCCGTGTCCGTACGGACCCCACACCCGAGGACCAGCAGCGGGACCGTGTCCATCCACGCTTCGGCGATCCCCGACATCGCGTGCGTGAGCCCCGCACCGGGCACGACACTGACACACCCCAGCTTCCCGGACGCCCGCCACACCCCGTCGGCCATGAACGACGCACCCTGCTCGTCCGTGACCAGGATCGGCTCCACGGCGTCCGACTCCGCCAGGGCGTCGTACAGCTCGATGTTGTGGGTGCCGGGGATCCCGAAGGTGTACGATACGCCGGCATCCTCCAGCGCCCGGACCGCGAGCCTGCTACCCGAAATCGCCATCGACCCCTTCTCTCCATCCGTCTCTAGACTCCAAACCCCAGCCTCTAGCCTCTAGTCTCTAGTCTCTAGACTCTAGTCTCTAGCCTCTAGTCTCTAGCCTCTAGTCTCTAGCCTCTAGTCTCTAGCCTCTAGTCTCTGGCCTCTAGTCTCACGACCGCAGGTCCGCGCGCACCTTCTCCGCGACCCGGTCCGCCAGCCCCATGATGGTCAGGTACGGGTTGATCTCCAGGCTGTCGGGGAAGAGCGCCGAATCGGCCACACGGATCCACGGCAGCCCGTGGACCCGTCCCCAGGCGTCTGTGACGGAGTCGGTGGCATCGCGTCCCATCCCGGCACCGCCCATGAGGTGCGCGGCGGACACGCTGATCTTGCCGGGCAGGAAGTGGTCGCGCGTGATCTGCTCATCGACTCGTCGGGCGTCCTCCCTCTCGATGAGCGGCGGGTCCGCTTCCGGCGCGTGAACCCGCCGGGCGCCGGCCGCGAAGAAGATCTTCGCGCTGGCTCGGGTCGCCCGGACCAGGGCGTCCACGACGGGGTCGGTGAAGGTGTAGTGGACGACGGGCTGCCCGTCGTCGTCGACCTCGATCCGGTTCTCCGGCACGGCCTTGTCCAGCGCCAGGACCAGGATCATCTGGAGCCGCGGGAACGCCCGCATCAGGCGGCTGTGC
>JAWVYT010000277.1:0-4060 GCA_033722595.1 Longimicrobiales bacterium | reverse complement strand
TACATCATCGCCCCGCCATCGGCGAACAGGTTCATGAGGTTGAAGGCGTTCTCGGCCGCGCCGGACGCCTGTTCAGCCGCTTGTAGGGTCATTTGCTACCGCCTGCAGATCCGTACGCCGTGGTCAGATCAGGTTGGGGTCCGTGGCTCTGGTCAAAATCCGGGTGAATGTACGGGCGGCCCTCGGGGGTGTCAACGCGACGTCACTCGGGGACCGGCCGGGTCCCGGCCACCCCCGAGAGGGCCGCCCGGAGCCGCTCCGAGGAGACGTTCCGCTCGAGTCGGCCCCGCTGCGCCATGGAGATCTGCGAGGTCTCCTCGCTGACCACCACCACCAGCGCGTCGGTCTCCTCCGACAGGCCGATGGCCGCCCGGTGGCGCGTGCCCAGGCTCTTGTCTCCCACCGGGAACTGCGTCAGTGGAAGAATCACGCCAGCGGCGATCAGGGTGTCGCCGCTCACGAGGACGGCGCCGTCGTGCAGCGGGCCGTACGGGGCGAAGATGCTGACGATGATGTCGGCGGAGACCCGGGCCTGGATCCGGGTCCCGGTGTCCGCGTACTCGTCGAGCCCGACCTCCCGCTGGATCGCGATGATCCCGCCGATCTTCGCACGGGACAGCCGCTCCACGCCCTCGACCAGCTCCTCGACGACCTCGCTCTCCTCCATCTTGTTGAACAGCCGGAGCATCCGGCTCTGCCCGAGCCGTGCGAGCGCGTTCCGCAGCTCCGGCTGGAAGACGATCAGCGCCGCGATCACACCGTACTGGAACGCGTACTCCAGGATCGTCCCGATCAGCGTGAGCCCCAGCAGCTGGGCCATGAAGTAGATGACGGCCAGGAGGACCACGCCCAGCAGCATCTGCATCGCGCGGGTGCGGGCAAGGAGTCGCAGGATGTAGTACACCCCGACCGCCACCACGATGATCTGGATCAGGTCCCCGAACCCGGGGAGCAGGAACTGGTACCGCGCCAGCCAGTCGAAGAGCCCGCTCACGACCGCACCGCCTCCGCCACGGCCAGCGCCCGCCGGACGGGCGCCACGTCGTGGACCCGGAAGAGGCGGGCGCCCCGCTCCAGCCCCGCGACACACGCCGCGATCGTCCCCGGCAGCCGCTCCTCCGCGGGCAGTCCGCCGGCCAGCTCGCCCACGAACCGCTTCCGGGACGGCCCCAGCAGTACCGGTCGGCCGAGGGCTGCGATCCGGTCCAGCTCCCGGATCACGGCGACGCTCTCCGCCGTGCGCTTCGAGAACCCGAGTCCCGGGTCCAGCACCACCGCGTCGTCCGCGATGCCGCCGGCCCGCGCCCGCTCCAGTGCGTCCTCCAGCTCGCCCACGATCTCGCCCACCGGGTCATCGCCGTACCGGGCGGTGTCGTAGCTCGCCATCTCGGCTACCCCGCCGCGGGAGTGCATCACCACCACGCCCGCCCCAGCCTCGCCGCAGGCCGCCGGCAGCGCGGAGTCGAGCCGGAGCCCGGAGACGTCGTTGATCACCGCCGCGCCGGCCTCCAGCGCCGGTCGGGCCACCGCCGCCTTCACCGTGTCCACCGAGACGAGCAGCTCCGGCCACTCCCGGACCAGCGCGTCCACCACCGGGACCACCCGCCGGCGCTCCTCCTCGGCGGGCACCGACTCGGCCCCGGGCCGCGTCGACTCGCCGCCCACGTCCACCAGGTCCGCGCCCTCGGCCACCAGCCGCTCCGCCTGGCGCAGCGCGGCGTCCACACCGGCGTAACGGCCGCCATCCCAGAAGGAGTCGGGGGTCACGTTCAGGATCCCCATGACCCGGGGCCGGTCCAGCGACAGCGGGCCGCGCGCGGTACGCCACAGACGCGAACGGGGACCGGCCCCGGATGTGGAGCCGGTCCCCGTCGTGCGGTGCGCCGGAAGGGACGAGACCGCGTCGCTCATGGCCACCTCAGGAGGCGTCGGCCTCCGCCTCGTCGGTCACCCGACGGGCTTCCCGGGCCGCCGGCTTGGCGCCCTGCTCCTCCCCGGGCTCCTGCGCGGCCGCCTCCCCGGGCCCCGACGCCGCCGCCTCCCCGGACTCGGCCGGCCCGGGCGTCTCCGCCCCGCCGGTCGCACCGGCCTCGGCGCCGGCGTCCTCCGCGGCCGGCCCCTCCACCGCCAGCTCCGGCAGCGGGCGGCCCTCGGCGAGCGCGTCGATCTCCTCCCGGTCCAGGCTCTCCCGCTCCAGCAGCGCCTCGGCGATCTCCTCCATGAGGTCCCGGTTCTCCGTGAGCGTCTCCACGGCCTGCTGGTACGCTTCGTCCAGGAACCGCTTCACCTCGTCGTCCACCAGTCGGGCCGTCTCCTCCGAGACCTCCCGCCGCTGGACCAGCTCGCGCCCGAGGAAGACCTCCTGGTCGCTGTCGCCCACGGCCATGGGACCGACCTTCTCGCTCATCCCGAACCGGGTCACCATCCGCCGCGCCATGGCCGTGGCCCGCTCGATGTCGTTGCCCGCGCCCGTCGTGATCTTCTCCGGGCCGAAGACCATCTCCTCCGCCGCCCGGCCGCCGTAGAGCATCACGAGCCGCGCCAGGAGGTAGTCCCGGGAGTAGGAGTGGCGGTCCTCCTCCGGCAGCGACGCCGTCACGCCCAGCGCCCGGCCCCGGGGCACGATGGTGACCTTGTGGACGGGGTCGAGGCCCGGGACGCGGAGCGCGACCACGGCGTGCCCCGCCTCGTGGTACGCCGTCAGCTTCCGCTCGGCATCGCTCAGCACCAGGCTCTTCCGCTCGGCGCCCAGCATGACCTTGTCCTTGGCGGCCTCCAGGTCGTCCATGGTGACCTTCTCCCGGTTCCGACGCGCGGCCAGGAGCGCGGCCTCGTTCACCACGTTCTCCAGGTCCGCGCCGCTCATGCCGGGCGTGCCCCGCGCCAGGATCTCGACGTCCACGTCGTCGGCCAGCGGGACCTTCCGCAGGTGGACCCGCAGGATCCCCTGCCGGCCCTTCACGTCCGGCGAGTCGACCACGATCTGGCGGTCGAACCGGCCGGGTCGGAGCAGCGCCGGGTCGAGCACGTCGGGCCGGTTCGTGGCGGCGATCAGGATCACGCCGTTGTTCGCCTCGAACCCGTCCATCTCGACCAGCAGCTGGTTCAGCGTCTGCTCCCGCTCGTCGTGGCCGCCGCCGAGCCCCGCGCCCCGGTGCCGGCCCACGGCGTCGATCTCGTCGATGAAGATGATGCACGGCGCGTGGGCCTTGCCCTGCTCGAACAGGTCGCGGACCCGGCTCGCGCCCACACCGACGAACATCTCCACGAAGTCGGACCCGCTCATGGAGAAGAACGGCCGCCCCGCCTCGCCGGCCACGGCCCGGGCCAGCAGCGTCTTCCCCGTCCCGGGCGGGCCCACCAGGAGCGCGCCCTTCGGCAGACGGCCGCCCAGCCGCGTGAACTTCTGCGGGTCCTTGAGGAACTCGATGATCTCCTTGAGCTCCTCCTTCGCCTCGTCCGCGCCCGCCACATCGGCGAACGTGACCTTCGGTGTGTCGCCGGACAGGATCTTCGCTTTCGACTTCCCGAACTGGAACGCCCGTGAGCCGCCGCCCTGCATCTGGCGCATCAGGACGATCCAGATGACCAGGATCAGGATCCACGGCAGCGCGCCCAGGAGCAGCGCCCACCAGTTCTGGTCGGGCTCCTTGGCGTCGATATAGCCCACGTCGTGCTGCTCCAGCGTGGACCGGAGCCCCGGGTCGTCGCGGATGGTCCACTCGCTGGTGAACCGGGTGACCTCGCGGCCGTCCCGGCTGATGGCCGACCGGAGCGTCCCCTCCAGGCGCTTCCCGCCCACCACCGTGACGCTGTCGACGTTCTCCTGCCGGAGCTGCGCCTGGAACTCCGACGTGGACAGCTCCACCGCCTGGGGCTGCTGCGGGCTGAACAGCTGCACCAGGAGGATGGACACCAGCACGAACAGGACCCAGAACGAGAGCGTCCTGGAGTTCCGTGCCCACCCGTTGTTGCCGCTGTCCGGCTTCCGGTCCGGCCCCTGCTGATTCGCCATCGAACTCCGTTACTCCGGCGGCTTCAGGCTGCCGATGAACGGCAG
>JAWVYT010000276.1:0-4086 GCA_033722595.1 Longimicrobiales bacterium | reverse complement strand
TCCCGGGACCGCCTCTTCGACGCCACGGGCTTCGACGTGGACGCCTCGTACCGGACGTACGACCTCGCCCGGGACGACCGGCGGTTCATCATGCTCCAGGCGGGCGAGGTCGAGGCCTCCCGGGCGGCCGATCTGATCCTGGTGGAGAACTGGCTCCGGGAGCTCGAGCGGACCCTGGAGTCGCCGTGAACGAGCGGGACACGATCATGGTCGACCGCCTGAACGCCGCACTGGAGGGTCGCTACCGGATCGACCGGGAGCTCGGCGAGGGCGGCATGGCCACCGTCTACCTCGCCGAGGACCTGCGGCACCACCGCAACGTGGCGCTCAAGGTGCTGAAGCCGGAGCTGGCGGCGGTGGTCGGGGCCGAGCGGTTCCTGGCGGAGATCGAGACCACGGCCAACCTCTCGCACCCGAATATCCTGCCGCTGTTCGACTCCGGTGAGGCCGACGGGTTCCTGTTCTACGTCATGCCGTACGTGGAGGGCGACTCGCTCCGGGACCGGCTGGTGAAGGAGAAGCAGCTGCCCGTGGACGAGACCGTCCGGATCGCCACGGACGTGGCCGAGGCGCTGGACCACGCGCACCGCCACGGCGTGATCCACCGGGACGTGAAGCCCGCCAACATCCTGCTCCAGGACGGGCGCCCGGTGGTGGCCGACTTCGGGATCGCGCTGGCCGTGAGCCAGGCCGGCGGCGGGCGGCTCACGGAGACGGGGCTGTCGTTGGGCACGCCGTACTATATGAGCCCGGAGCAGGCGACGGGGGACCGGGAGGTCGACCCCCGGAGCGACGTCTACGCGCTCGGCTGTGTGATCTACGAGGCGCTGGCCGGTGAGCCCCCCCACACCGGCAGCACGGCCCAGGCGGTCCTGGGCCGCATCCTCATGGGCGAGGTCGATCCGCCCACCGTGCATCGGTCCGCCATCCCGCCGAACGTGGAAGGCGCCGTAATGAAGGCGCTGGAGAAGCTGCCGGCGGACCGGTTCGCCTCGGCCCGCGAGCTCGCCGAAGCGCTGCGGAACCCGGCGTTTCGCTACGCGGGACCTGGCGGAGCGGCGGCGCGGGGCACGGAGACCCCGGACCGGTGGCGGACGCCGGCGGTGGTCCTGGCGGTGGCCGTCCTCCTCCTGGCCGTCGGATTGGCGTGGTCCCTGAGACAGCGTCCGGAGCCGGCCCCGGTGGTCCGCTACGCCCTCCGGCTTCCGCCGCGCGGCCTGGCCCCGGTCGTCGGCACGCGCCTGGCCATGGCGCCCGACGGCTCGGCCGTGGTCTACGTGGCCTCGGCCGGGCAGGAGGAGACTCAGCTCTGGCTCCACCGGCGGGGCGAGCTGGAGGCCACGCCGATCCCCGGAACGGAGGGCGCCCGGTCGCCGTTCATGTCGCCCGACGGGCAGCAGGTGGGATTCGTGGCGGCCGGCGCCCAGCAGGGGCTCGTGGTGGCGTCCCTGAGCGGGCGCCCGCCGCAGGTCCTGGTCCAGGACGGGTTGGTGGGCTCCGACGGTGGCAGCTGGAGCGAGGACGGATACATCTACTACGACGGCCTCACGGCGGGCGGGACGCGGGGCATCATGCGGGTGTCCGACCGCGGGGGCGACCCGGAGCAGGTCACGACCGTGGACACGGCAGCCGGCGAGACCGACCACGTCTGGCCCCGTGCGGTCTCTGACGGTGGCATCCTCTTCACGGTGATCCGGCCGGGCGGCTTCGAGACCGCCGATATCGCCGTTTCCGGTCCCGACACCGACGGTCACGAGCTCCTCGTGCGGGGGGTCGCCGCCTGGTACCTCGAGACGGGCCACCTCGTGTACGTGACCAGCGATGGCGTGCTGATGGCCGTGGAGTACGACCCGGGCTCGCACCGCATCGCCGGGGACCCGGCTCCCGTCGAGGCGGGTCTGGTGGTGGGCGCGAACGCCGCGGTGGACATGGGCGTGTCCCGGGGCGGTCGTCTGGCCTATTTCACCGGCCGCTCGGACGCCGCCCGCCGCGAGGCGGTATGGGTGGACCGGTCCGGGACCGTCGCGCTGGCGGACTCCGCGTGGGGCCCGACCGGGCTCTTGACCGTCCGGCTGTCCCCGGACGACCGCCACATCGCGTTCGTGACCCGGGAGGCCGCCGGGGAGAAGATCTGGACGAAGGAGCTGGACGGTGGTCCGGTTACGCTCCTCACGCCCTGGCCACGCCGCTCCTATCGGCCGGTCTGGTCCCGGGACGGTCAGTCCATCTTCTTCGCGTCCAACCACCAGGGCGGGCACTGGCACGCCCGCCGGGTCCGGGCCGACGGCAGCTCTCCCAGAGCAGACACCGTGCTGGTGCTGGAGAGTCCCATCTTCGAGGTCCTCCCGCCGGATGACGACGGCAGGGTCGTGTTCCGGGCGGGCGACATCGGTCCCAACCGGGCCGACGTCGGGTATGCCGCTGGCGACTCCGTGGTCTGGGCGCTCAGAAGCCCCGCCAACGAGTTCGAGGTCGCCCTCTCCCCGGACGGCCGCTGGCTGGCCTACGTGGCCGGGTTCACGGGACGGGCGGAGGTCTACGTCCGCCCGTTCCCGGATGTCGCATCACGCCGGGTCCAGGTGTCCGCCAATGGAGGAACCGCGCCGGCATGGGGCCCGGACGGCCGGGAGCTCTACTTCCGGGATGGCGACGGCTGGATGGTGGCCGCGCGCGTCGCCGCGGCCCCGGAGTTCTCCGTCACGTCCCGGACCCGCCTTTTCGACGCCACCGCATACCGGAGCGACCCGACCTACCGCGCCTACGACGTGGACTCCAATGGCAGCCGTTTCCTCATGATTCGCCCCCTCCTGACGGACGGGTCCTACGAGGGCTCGGTGGTGGTCGTGGAACGCTGGTTCGAAGAGCTGAACGCAGTCATGGAGGATCGATGACCGAGCGCCTGAACGCCGCCCTCGAGGGGCACTACCGCGTCGAGCGGGAGCTCGGCGAGGGTGGGATGGCCACGGTCTATCTGGCCGACGACATCAAGCACGACCGGAAGGTGGCCCTCAAGGTCCTGAAGCCGGAGCTGGCGGCGGTGGTGGGGGCCGAGCGGTTCCTGGCGGAGATCAAGACCACGGCCCAGCTCCAGCACCCGCACATCCTCCCACTCCACGACAGCGGCGAGGCCGACTCCTTCCTGTTCTACGTCATGCCGTTCGTGGAGGGCGAGAGCCTGCGGGAAAAGCTGGAGAGAGAGCAGCAGCTGCCCGTGGAGGACGCGCTGGCCATCGCCGAGAAGGTGGCCGCGGCGCTCCAGTACGCCCACGAGCAGGACGTGGTGCACCGCGACATCAAGCCGGCCAACATCCTCATGAGTCGGGGTGAGCCGCTGGTGGCGGACTTCGGGATCGCACTCGCGCTGAGCCAGGCGGGGGACGGGCGGATCACGGAAACGGGCCTGAGCCTGGGCACGCCGCACTACATGAGTCCCGAGCAGGCGGCCGGGGAGCGGACGCTGGACAAGCGATCGGATGTGTACGCCCTGGGCTGCGTGCTGTACGAGATGCTCACGGGCCAGCCGCCGTTCGGCGGTCCGAACGCGCAAACCGTACTGGGCCGGATCCTTACGGGGGACCCGGACCCGGTGACCGAGCACCGGAGGTCGGTACCGGCGAACGTGGAGGCGGCGGTCCACAAGTCGCTGGAGCGGCTGCCGGCGGACCGGTTCGAGAGCGCGAAGGCGTTCAGCGAAGCGCTGCGGAACCCGAGCTTCCGACGCAGTGCCGACCCGGGCCGGCGCTACGCCGCGAACCCGGATGCCGCGGGGCGGTGGAAGCGGATCGCGCTGATCGCCATGGCGGCCGCGGTGGTCTTCGCCGGACTCGCATTGTGGTCGCCCTGGACGCGTGGCGATCCCGGGACGGTGCATCGGCAGCGGATCGTGCTGGGAAGCGACCTGGTGGCGGGGCTCCCGAGGGTTATCGCCGTCGGGGTCGGGCTGCCGCGAGACGGCTCGGGGATCCTGTACGCGGACACGGCGGGAGCCAACGCCGATGTCCAGATAACGTTCTGGTGGAAGCCGCACGACCTGACCGACGCCATTCGCATCCCGAACATGGACGACGCCGTGGTCCCGACGTTCTC
>JAWVYT010000275.1:0-4092 GCA_033722595.1 Longimicrobiales bacterium | reverse complement strand
GCTGTCCCTCCGGGTCCAGCGCGGCGACGCCACCTTCTACGCGACCCTCACGCCGGCTACCCGCCGGGTGGGGGACCGGGCGCTGGGCGTCCTGGGCGCCTCCCTCGACCTCGCCGAGGACATCGCGCCCCGGCACCGCGTGGGACCCGTCGCCGCCGTGTCGTACGGGGTCACCCAGAGCTGGGAGGTCGTGACCCTCATGGGCAGCTTCGTGACGGGCCTGTTCGATGGCCGTCACTCGGCCCGGGAGGTCGGCGGGCCCATCGTCATCGCCCAGATCAGCGGGATCGCGTCCCGCGCCGGCTTCGCCACGCTGCTGTTCTTCGCCGGGCTCCTGTCCATCAACCTGGCCGTCATGAACATCCTCCCGATCCCGGCCCTCGACGGCGGACACCTCGCCCTGATCGCGCTGGAGAAGGTCCGCGGCCGGCCCGCCGGCGAGCGCGCCCACGTCGCCCTCGCACGGCTCGGGTTCGCCATGGTCCTGCTCATCACGCTCTGGGCCGTCACCGCCGACATGCTCCGCCTGCTCGGGATCTGACGGATCCGCTGGCGGGATACGGGTGGTCCGCCCGTGTCCCCGGGCGTGGTTCCCGGCTCCGACAGTCGGGTGCCAGAAGAACCTTGCGGAGGGCGCGGTCGGGTGGAATGATGGGTCGGAACCGACCAACGGTCGCCCCGGCGAGCCCTACCCCCCGAGCAAGGCGGTTGGATGCCCCTACCCGTCCTGCTGCTGGTCCTGTGCGCAGGACCGGCGGCCACTCCGATGTGTGCGCACGATCCTGCGCCGTCGCCGCCAGCGGTCGCTGGCGATACCCTGATCGAACCCTCGGTCCTGGACGACCATCACCCCGCACCGGACACCGTGGTGCTACGGCTCACGGCCGCCGCCACGAAGCTGCCGGTGGCGCCGGGCTCGGACCCGGCCGCGGCGTCGGTGTTCGCGTACAACGGGCAGATCCCCGGCCCCACGATCGACGTGACGGAGGGCGACCACGTGATCGTCCACCTGCGCAATGACCTGCCGGACGTGACGACGGTGCACTGGCACGGGCTGCACATCCCGTTCGAGGCCGACGGCAGCCCGTTCCATCCGCTGGAGCCGGGCGAGGAGACGACGCTGGAGTTCACGATCCCCGACGGGACGGCCGGCACGTACTGGTACCACCCGCACCCGGACCACGTGACCGGCTACCAGGTGGCGAAGGGGCTCTACGGCGCGTTCATCGTCCGGTCACCGGACGACCCGCTGGGGTCGCTGCCCGAGAAGCTGATCATCCTGTCCGACAACCGGTTCCTGGACGACGGGGAGGTGGACCTCCCCGACCCGGACTCGCCCGAGGGCCGGATCGACTTCGAGAACGGCCGGGAGGGCGACGTGCTGCTCGTCAACGGCCAGGTCATGCCCACGATCCCGATCCGGGCGGGCGGCGCGCAGCGCTGGCGGGTGGTGAACGCGTCCGCGGCCCGCGTCTACCGCCTGTCGATCCCCGGACACACGCTGCTCCACGTGGGCAGCGATGGCGGCCTGTTCGAGAGCCCGGTGCCCACCGACGAGGTCCTGATCTCGAACTCGGAGCGGGTGGAGCTGGTGGTCCGGGGCACCGGCGAGCCCGGGACCCGGGCCGTGCTCCAGGACCTCCCCTACGACCGCTACATCCCCCAGACGCGGCCCGAGGAGTGGGAGACCACGCGGGAGCTGCTGACACTGGCCTACGACGACGCACCGCCGGTGGCGTCTGCGGCGATCCCCGACACGCTCCGGCCCGTCCCGCCGCTGGACACCCTGGCGGCGGACACCACCCGGGTGTTCGCGCTCACACAGGGGTTCATCAACGGGAAGACCATGGACATGGGCCGGGTCGACGAGACGGCCGAGCTGGGCAGCACCGAGATCTGGCAGGTCGAGAACCTGGTGGGGATGGACCACCCGTTCCACCTCCACGGGTTCCGGTTCCAGGTGCTGGACGTGAACGGCGAGCCGGTGGCATACCGCCGATGGGAGGACACGGTGAACGTGCCGAAGCACGGCTGGGTCCGCCTCATCGTCCGGTTCGACGACTACCCCGGCAAATGGATGTTCCACTGCCACATCCTGGACCACGAGGACGCCGGAATGATGGGCGTTTTCGAGGTCAGGTAAGGAGAACGTCATGACGAGAAGCCCGCGGAGCGCAGCACTCGTGTGGTACCCGGTCACCGCGACGGCCGTGGCCGCGCTGGCGCTGGCCGTGGCGTGCGCCGGCCCACGGGAGGCGGCGGAGCCGGTGATGCTGCCGGGGACCGGGATGGAGGCCGAGCCCGTCGTCCCCGACGAGGCGGTCGCCGAGACGGTAGGGGAGCCCCGTGCCGGGGAGATGGCCGCCGGGGAGGAGTGGACCGAAGCGGAGCGCGCGAAAGTCCTGCGGGGCCGCAGGCTGACCATCCAGCACGCGTGCGGCGGCTGCCACGGCGGCGGCGACGATCCGTCGGCCGAGAACTGGCTGGTCGGGTTGACGAGCCCGGAGCAGGAGTTCGACATCTGCGTGCCCGGCGCCGCCGACGACGCCGAGCCCGTCTGCTACCGGACCCGTCCGCGCAACCTGACGCCGGACAACATCACGGGGATGGGCCGGTTCAGCGAGCGGCAGATCTTCAACTCGCTGCGGTACGGGCTCCGGCCGGGGGAGACGGAGGACGTGGAGATCACGTCCATGACGCCCGGGGAAGGCCACTTCCCGGAGCACCCGAAGTTCCTGGCGCCGCCCATGCCGTGGCCGGCGTGGCGGCACATGACGGACGACGAGCTGTGGGCCATCGCGGCGTACCTGAAGCGGGGCGTGAAGCCCGTCCGGAACGTGGTCGAGGACAGCGAGGGCCCGGTGGACTTCTGGGCCTCTCTCTACGGCCGGTTCCTGCCGCCTTACCCGGCGGTGGCGTTCCCCACGGCCCGGGAGACGGAGCCGCCGCCGGACGTGGACCGGGAGCAGGTGCTCCGGGGCCGGCAGGTGGTCATCGAGCACGACTGCGGTGCGTGCCACGGCGGAGGCGTGGACCCCGCAGCGGACAACTGGCTGGTCGGGGTGACCAGCCCGCGCGAAGAGTTCCCGCTCGGCGACTGCGTCGTCGATCCCGAGGCCACTCCGTGCTACATCCAGCGGCCGCGCAATCTGACGCCGGACGAGGCCACGGGGATCGGCGGCTACACGGATCGTCAGCTCTTCAACGCGCTCCGGTACGGGCTCCGCCCGTCCGAGACGCCCGACGTGGAGATCACGTCCACGATCCCGGGCGAGGGCGGCCATCCGGCCAATCCGCATTACCTGGGGCCCGGGATGCCCTGGCCGGAGTGGCGCCACATCCCCGACCCCGACATCCGGGCGGCCATCGCGTACCTGAAGCACGGGTTGAAGCCGGTGGAGAACGAGGTGGCCGACAGCGACGCCCCGGAGGACTTCTGGGCCAGCCGGTTCGCCCCCGGCGAGATCGGGAGCTGGCCCGCGCCGCCGTTCCCGACGGAGCGCGAGGTCGGGGGGTAGCGGTCGGACCGGCGCCCCCACCCCGAAAGTGCGCCACCCCCGGGGAGGATCCGGGATCCCCGGGGTGGGGGAGCTCCGGGCCGACGAGGTCAGGGCTCCGGGACGACCAGCCGGGCCCGCGCCTCGCGCACCTGATCCACCATCGGCCGGAGCACCGGATCCGCATCGCGCCACAGCTCGAGGAAGGCGTCGTAGTGTGCGGCCGCGGCCGCCCGGTTTCCCAGCCTCTCGTGGATGCGGGCCTGGCCGAGGTGGGCCGCGGGGACCAGCAGCATCTCGCCGGTGGATGTGGATGCCAGGTGCTCGTACCACTTCAGCGCCTCGCGATCCCGTCCCATGGCGCCCAGCAGCTCCGCCCTCAGGAATCGGTCGAACACGCCCGCGTAGTAGGGGGACACGATGGCGTAGTTGTAGACCACCTGGCGCACCGTCTGGATCCCCGCCAGCGCGGCCGCCGAATCGGTCCGCTCCAGGGCCAGCCGGGCCCGTAGCTCCCGGGCCAGGTCATCGGCCAGGGGCCCGGCGGGGACGGGCACCGTGCTGGCCCGTAGCTCCCCGGCGCGGGCGCCGGCTC
>JAWVYT010000274.1:0-4149 GCA_033722595.1 Longimicrobiales bacterium | reverse complement strand
GGGCCGTGCAGCCGGGCGTTCCCGGATCCGCGCCGCGGCCGGTCGCGGGCCGGGTCGTGCAGCGGGTGTGGGTCGAATCACCACCTCGGAATCGGGTGTTCCCGATTGCCCCCGATCAGTGCTCGTGGGCCGGTGTGCCCGGTGCGTGACTGTGACCGCCCTCGGAGCCTGCCGCCTCCCGCTCGGCCTCGCGCTCGGCGACCCGTCGGGCGTACTCCTCCGGCGTCATTTCCTCCAGCTGCCGGATGAACGCCACCACGGCCCAGAGATCGCGGTCGGCGTGGGTGGGGCCGAAGGCCGGCATTCCGGTGAACTTCACGCCGTGCTTCGTGATCCAGAACAGCTCCGCGTCGTCGAGCTCGTGGGCCTCCTCGCCCAGCTCCGGCGGGCTCGGGTTCAACCCGACCCCATTGATCCCCGGGTCCACACCCGGTGCGCCGTGGCACTCGACGCACATGTCGCGGAACCCGTCGAACCCCGACACGACCAGCGCCGAGTCGAAGGGCGGCGGGGCCGGGACGTCGGCCGCATGGGCCCGGATCGACCGATCCTTCGTGGTCTCCAGCGCCCACGTCACCAGCCCCGTGTGGTCATCCGTGGCCGCCACGTCGTAGGCCCCGGAGTAGACGAACCCGAGCCCGCCGGCCACCAGCAGCACCGCGACGGCCACCACCGCTAGACCCACGACTCTCCACGTTCGTCCGTCCATTCCTGCTCCTCTTCCGGTGAGGGATCGACGTCCGCCCCTGATCGGGCTGCCGGTTCCGTGCCAGTACCGGCTGGCCGAGCACCGACCGGCGCCCTACCCTGTTATCGGCGTCGGATTCCGACGCACGGTCGAACCCGAGTCCGCAGACTCTATGACCCAGCACGAACCCGACACCCAGCCGCGACTCCTGCGCGCGGTCGGACTTCCCGGCGCCGTCCTCCTCGGGCTCGGCTCCATGGTCGGGACCGGCGTGTTCGTCAGCGTCGGCATCGCCGCGGGCGTGGCGGGGCCGGCCGTCGTCGCGGCGACGGGGATCGCCGCCCTCGTCGCCACGGCCAACGGGCTCTCCAGCGCGCAGTTGGCGGCCGCCCATCCCGTCAGTGGCGGGACCTATGAGTACGGCTACCGCTGGCTCTCGCCTGCGCTGGGATTCACCGCCGGCTGGATGTTCATGCTGGCCAAGAGCGCGTCCGCCGCCACCGCCGCCCTCGGCCTCGCGGGCTACCTCCTGGGCACCCTGGGCGTCGGGCCGGGGGCCTGGCACGTGGCGCTGGCCGTGGGCGCGACGCTCGGGATCACCGGGTTCGTCGCCGGCGGGATCCGTCGCTCGAACCTCGGCAACGCCGTAGTGGTGAGCATCGCCATCGGCGGACTCGGTCTCCTGGTCGCCTTCGCCCTGCCCACCGTGGTGGCCGAGGGGGCCGACCGGTTCACGCCCTTCCTGCCGGCGGGCGACGACGTGAGCGCGCTCCTCCACGGCGCCGCCCTCATGTTCGTCGCCTTCACCGGCTACGGCCGGATCGCCACCCTCGGCGAAGAGGTGCGGGAGCCGCGTCGCGTGATCCCCCGCGCCATCATCACCACCATGATCGTGGTCTCACTGCTCTACGTGGCCGTGGCCGCGACCGGCGTGGGCGTGCTGGGCGCCGAAGCATTCGGCGCCGCCGCCGAGCGCGGCGCGGCCCCGCTCGAGGCCGTGGCCGTCGCGCTGGGCGCCCCCCTCCTGGTCCGGGGTCTCGCGGTGGCCGCCATCGCCGCCATGGCCGGCGTGCTCATCAACCTCGTTCTCGGCCTCTCCCGCGTCCTCCTCGCCATGGCTCGCCGCCACGACGCGCCCCGGTTCCTCGCCGCTGTCGACGCCCGACGGTCCAGTCCCGTCGCGTCCGTCTGGACCTGCGGGCTCGCCATCGCCGGGATCTGTCTGATCGGCGATGTGCGGGTGACGTGGTCCTTCAGCGCCTTCACCGTCCTGGTCTACTACGCCCTCACCAACCTCTCGGCCCTGCGACTGCCCGCCGAGCACCGCCTCTTCCCCCGATGGATCCCGGCACTCGGCCTCGCCGGATGCCTGGGGCTGGCCTTCTGGGTCGAGCCGCAGATCTGGGGCGTCGGGCTCGCACTGCTCGCCGCAGGCCTCGCCGGCCACCTCCTGCGCCGGAAGCTGGACGTCACCGGCGACTGACGCGACCCATTGAACGGCGCCGTAGCCGCATCCGAGGTGGACACCGCTCCTGCTCCTGGTGACCGGCCGCCCGGCCCGGGCTAGATCTCGGCGCGCCGCAGCAGCTGGGCGTTCGCCGCCACGATCACCGTGCTCATCGACATCAGGATCGCGCCCACCGCCGGGTGCAGCAGGATCCCCCAGGAGTACAGCACGCCGGCGGCGAGGGGGATGGCGATGATGTTGTAGCCGGCGGCCCACCACAGGTTCTGGATCATCTTCCGGTATGTGGCCCGGCTCAGCTCCAGGATCCGCGGCACGTCCCGCGGGTCGCTCCGGACCAGGACGATGTCGCCGCTCTCCACGGCCACGTCGGTCCCGGCCCCGATGGCGATGCCCACGTCGGCAGTGACCAGCGCGGGCGCGTCGTTCACGCCGTCGCCCACCATGGCCACCTCCTTCCCCTGAGACTGGAGCTCCTTCACCTTGTCCGCCTTCTGGTCCGGGAGCACCTCGGCGAAGACGGTGTCGATGTCCAGCTCCTCGGCGACCGCGTCGGCCACGGCCTGCGCATCGCCCGTGAGCATGACCACCTCGATCCCGGCCTCGTGGAGCGCACGGACGGCCTCCCTCGACTCGTCCCGGATCGCGTCGGCCACGGCGAACGCCGCCATCGGCTCGCCGTCCTCGATCAGGTAGACGACGGCCTGGCCCCGATCCGCCCGCGACTCCTGGAACGACCGGAGGGACTCCGTCGGCTCGGCGTCCAGCTTGCTCAGCATGGCCGGCCCGCCCACGTGGAAGGTCCGGCCCTCCACCGTGGCCCGGACCCCGTGCCCCGGGATGTTCTCGAAGTCCTCCGAGGAGGGCACCTCCAGCTCCTTCTCCCGGGCGCTCTCGACGATCCCGGCCGCGATCGTATGCTCCGAGTCCCGCTCCGCGCCGGCGGCCAGCCGGAGCGCTTTGTCCTCGGAGAGGTCCGCCGTCGTCTCGATCGCCACCACCCGGAACTCGCCCCGGGTCAGCGTGCCCGTCTTGTCGAAGATCACGGCGTCCAGCTTCCGGGCCTCCTCCAGCCCCCGGCGGTCCCGGACCAGCAGCCCGTTCCGTGCGCCCAGCGTGATGGAGATGGCCACGACCAGCGGGATGGCCAGCCCGAGGGCGTGGGGACACGCGATGACCAGCACCGTCACCACCCGCTGGATGGCGAACTGGCCGGTGGCCCCGGCGATGAGCCACACCACCAGGGTGATCAGACCCGCCGACACGGCCACCACCGTCAGCCAGAACGCCGCCCGGTCCGCCAGGTCCTGGGCCCGGGACTTCGACTGCTGGGCCTCCTCCACCAACCGCATGATCCCGGCGAGAGTGGTCTCATCGCCGGTGCCCGTGACCTCGACCCGCAGCGACCCCTCCCCGTTCACCGTCCCGGCGATGACCTCGTCACCCTCCCCTTTCCGGACCGGGCGCGACTCGCCGGTGATCATGGCCTCGTTCACCGAGCTCTCGCCCTTCACCACCGTGCCATCGGCGGGCACGCTGTCGCCAGGCCGGACGAGAACGACGTCGCCGTCCTCCAGCTCCTCGAGGGGCACCTCCTCCGTCTCGTCGCCATCCGTCACACGGAGCGCCGTGGAGGGCATGAGCTTGGCCAGCTCCTTGAGCGCGCCCCGGGCCTGGGAGACCGACCGCATCTCGATCCAATGGCCCAGGAGCATGATGGTCACCAGCGTGGCCAGCTCCCACCACAGCGCCGTGCCCGGGAAGCCCAGCGTGACCGCCAGGCTGAACAGGAACGCCACGGTGATGGCCAGCGAGATGAGCGTCATCATCCCCGGAAGCCGGTCCTTCAGCTCCCGGATGGCGCCCTGGATGAAGACCCAGCCGCCGTAGAGGAAGACGATCGTCCCGAACACGGGCGGGATGTACTCGGATCCGGGGAAGGTGGGCGCCGTGTAGCCGAGCCACTCCTGCAGCAGCTCGCCCCAGAACAGCGTCG
>JAWVYT010000273.1:0-4149 GCA_033722595.1 Longimicrobiales bacterium | reverse complement strand
CGACATCGGCCGCCTGGGCGGTCAGTACGTGCTGTCGGCCCGGATCGTGGGCGCGCTGGACGGCGAGGTGCTGGCGACGTTCCGGGAGACGGCGGCGGACTCCACGGAGCTGGTGGGCGCGGTGGACCGGCTGGCGAAGGGGGTCCGCGAGAAGGTGGGCGAGTCGCTGCGGTCGATCCGCCAGAGCCCGTACCTGATGGCGATCACCACGCCGTCGCTCCCGGCGCTGAAGAAGCTGGTGCAGGCGCAGGACGCGTCGAACCGGGGCGACGAGCCCCGGGCGCTGGCGCTGCTGGAGGAGGCGATCGCGCTCGACCCGGAGTTCTCCGAGGCCCACCGGAAGCGGGGGGCGATCCTGTTCAACCGGGGCCGGGTCACGGAAGCGCTGGCGGCGTTCGAGAGAGCACTGGAGCGGCCCGATCGGCTGACGGACTACGAGCGGTACCACACGCGGGCGCTGGTGGCCGAGGTCCGGGGCAACTCCTCCCAGGCCATCTCCGAATACCAGGCGCTGCTGGAGATCGACTCCACGGACACCCGGGCGCTCAACAACCTGGGCGTGATCTATGACCTGATGGGCCAGCGGGAGCGGTCGGCGGACGCATACCGCCGGGCGATCGACGTGCTGGAGTCCGACTCGACGGAAGCGGTCTTCGCGGGGACCTACCTCGGCGCCGCCACGGCCGCGTGGAACCTGGGACGCCGGGACAGCGCACGGGCCCTGATCGACCGTCTCGAGGAGCTGAGCCCGGGAATCCCGAGCGTCTGGGTCGGGCGCAGCCAGATGGCGAGCGCTTCGGGCGACTACGACGAGGCCCTCGACCATGCCCGCATCCTGAAGGAGCGGTTCCCCGCGAACCGGGATGCGCCGCTGTCGGGCCGGCAGGCGGCATCCATCATGTACGCTGTCCGCGGCCAGATCCGGCGCGCAGCGACCGAGCTTGACGAGCTGATGGGCATGGCGCTCGCCGCCGGCGAGCCGGGCTGGGCGCTGGGCAGCGGAGCGCGGGCGGCCCTGCTGCAGGCGTCCGTCCTCGGTGACACGACGGCGGCGCTGCGCACCCTCGCGTCGGTCCGGTCGACGGTGCCGCTGGACTCCGTATCCGACCCGCCTTTGGCGCTCCTCGCGGTCACCTACGCCGCCACCGGCCGGCTCGACTCTGCGCGTGTCATGACCGAGCGACTCCGCGACCGGCCCGAGTGGTTCCAGCGCAGCTATCCGTACCTCGTGCCGGCTGCCGAAGCGGCCATCGCCGGGGCCGAGGGCGACTACGGCGCTGCGGAGTCCGGCTGGCGTCGCGCCGACGCGACCGAGGACGCGTGCCGGACGTGCTTCAAGGCCCGGATCGGGCTGATGGAGGAGCTCCAGGGCAACCGGGCCGACGCCATCGCGGCGTACGAAGAGTACCTCGGGCTGGAGCAGGTAAACCGTGCCGGCTGGGGCCGCCGCGGGTGGATGCCCGACTTCGAGGGCGACTTCCTCCACCGGGGCCTCGTCCTCGAGAGGCTTGCCGACCTCCACGAGCAGGCGGGCAGCCCGGCCGAAGCGGCCCGCTACTACCGGGAGCTCATCGACCTGTGGGAGGACGCCGACCCCGAGCTGCAGCCCCGGGTGGACGCGGCGCGAAGGGCGCTGGAGCGGCTGGCGGCCGAGGGCGGCTGACCGGCTCCAGGGGGACTGGCCGGGACGAGATCGACGGGGGCCGGACGGGCACTGGCTGCTGCGGGCTGAGAGGACCGACCGCGGGGGCTCAGGCGCTCACTGCCCTCCGACCGCCCGCTCCGTCCACTCTGTCAGCCAGCTCCGTACCCAGATGAGCCTCGCATCGCTGGCGGCGCCGAAAGAGAACATGAGGAATCGCTGGTCGTCGACGTCGACGTCGAACGCCGTGTAGTTCTGATCGATGTACTGGTTCCCGGTGGGGAAGAGCGCTTCCCTTCCCGTGACGGAGAGCGACGACTCCCGGAGGTCGAGACGGGCGGACGTCATGAACAGGCCGCCACGGGTGCTGAGGTAGAAGAGCTCGCTCCCGTCGTTGGACCAGAGAGGGCTGAACCCCCCGCCGACCGAGATCTGCCACTTGCCCCCGGTGACGTCGGGGAAGGGCCGGACGAATACCTCGAGCTGGCCGGTCTCGCTGGACGCGTATGCGAGCCACCGTCCGTCGGGTGAGACCTGGGGCGACTTCTCGTCGGCCTGCGTGGCGGCGATCGGCCGTGCGGCCGAGTCGCCGTTCATCGGCTGCCCGTAGATGTCCCGGTCCGCGGTGGTCCCGCCCTGGCGGTAGACCAGCCAGTCGCCATCGGGCGAGACCGTGGCCTCCTCGATCTCGACCTCTGATGCCGCCACCTGCCAGGCGGATCCGCTCCCGTCCGCCGCTTTCGCCCACACCTCTGTCGGCCGCTCCGGTCCGCCGAGGTTGGAGATGAACGTGACCGCATCGCCGTCGGGCATCCAGCGAGGCCGGACGTGGAAGCTGCCCTCGAACGTGATCCGATACGGCGGCGTGTCCGCTTCCAGGTCCTTGACCCAAAGCTGGGCACCGGCGGTTCCACCATCGGTCGTGACGATCCGTCTCCCGTCGGGTGACAGGGCCAGGCCCGACCAGTTCCCGGTGCCCACGGGCATGACCTCCCAGTCGGGGTCGACCGGCACGGCTTCGCCCGTACGGTCGATCCACACGATCTTCATCCCGCGGGCCTGCGAGTCCCCCTGACGGAAGACCAGGTCCCCGCGCTCCGAGAACGACGCGTGTACTCCGCCCTGCCCGTCGGTCCGGACCCGCTCGGCCACCGGGATCGGCGCTCCCGTGAGCTCGCGAGTGTCGACATCGAACGGGGCGACCAGGAGCGCGTCCTCCGGGGATACCCAGGCCAGGTGACCCGTCTGCAGGTAGCGGGGCGAGGACCCCTGGGCGATGGCGCGGGTCTCCCCGGTCTCCAGGTCCACGATCGCGATCGAGGCCTCGGCGACGTTCGACGTGACCGGGACGACCGTCCAGACCCCGGTCCGGCCGCCGGGCAACACGTCGCCAAAGCTGTAGAGCGGCGGCGTGGAGACCGGCGTCGCCTGCCCGGTCGGGCTCAGACCGGCAACCACCTCGCGCTCGCCGCCCGCAGCGGGGATCCGGAAGAACCGGTTCGACATGGCCGCGATGTAGTAGATCTGACCATCCTCGGTCCAGTCCACGAGTCCACCGGTGTCATCGTCGATCGTCCGGACCGTACCGGTCCCGAGCCCGACCACCTTCAGATCCGTCTCCTGGATGAACGCCACCTCGTTCCCGTTCGGTGAAAAGATCGGTGTGAGCCCGTTCCCCGACCCCGGCAGAGGCGTTGCCCGCAGGCCGTCGGCCCGCTTGATCCAGAGCTGCCACCCCTGGTTGTCCGAATGGCCGGCGTACACCAGCGTGCTCCCGTCGGGTGAGAGCGCGATGGGCGACCCGAAGGGGACCTCCACCAGCTCCTCGCCCTCCGGCAGCTCCACACCGGTCTTGAACACCGGCTCGGCCGGCTCGGCCGGGTCGAGCACGAGGGCCAGCGCGGCGCCCAGGAGAACCGCGCCCGCGAGCGCTCCGGCCAGGGGGAGTCCCGATCGGAGCGAGCCCAGACGTGTCGTCTTCGAGGCTTCCCGTGCGGCGACCTGACGGGGTGTGTGCCGGAACGTCTCGTCCTCCAGCGCCCGGACGAATGCTTCCGCGCTCGCGAACCGGTCGGCGGGCAGCTTCTCCAGCGCCTTCGCCACCGCCGCGTCGACGTGGAGGGGGACGGTCTTGCGCAGGTCCGTGATCCGCTGGGCGTCGCCCGTGAGGATCTTGGCCAGGACGCTCTGGGCCGTGGGCCCGCCGTAGGGCGGCTCGCCCGTCAGCATCTCGTAGAGGATGCAGCCCAGGGCGTACACGTCGCTCCGCTTGTCGAGCAGCTGATCGCCGGAGGCCTGCTCCGGCGACATGTAGTGGGGCGTGCCGAGCGAGAGCCCCGTCTCGGTGATCCGACCGCCGCCGGCCTCGGAGAGGGCGAGGGCGATCCCGAAGTCGGCCACCAGCGGCTCGCCCCGGCTCATCAGGATGTTGGCCGGCTTGATATCCCGGTGCACCACATCCTGCTCGTGGGCGTACTGGAGGGCGCCGGCCACCTTCTCGGCGATCT
>JAWVYT010000272.1:0-4161 GCA_033722595.1 Longimicrobiales bacterium | reverse complement strand
GGCGAACGTGCGCACCACCGGGGTGGAGGGCGGGGTCCGACTCAACTACCGGGACTTCGTCCAGCTCGACGGGAACGTCACGTATCAGGACCTGACCGACCGGACACGCTTCGACGAGGGGCTGCCGAACACCAATTTCGGAAGTCGCGTACCGAACGTGCCGTACCTCTTTGGCAACGTGCGCCTCGCCCTCACGCCGAGCCCGGCCACGGCCACAAACCGCGTGCGCCTCTACGCCACGGTGCAGTCGGTCCGGTCGTTCTATCTGACCTGGGAAGCGCTGGGCGACCCGGACGAGAAGAACGTCATTCCGGGACACACCACCCTCGATCTCGAGGCCGAGTACGAGATCATGGACGGGCGTCTGAACCTCTCGGCCACGATCCGCAACGTCACCGACGCGCGGGTCTACGACAACTTCAACATCCAGAAGCCGGGGCGAGCGATCCACGTGAAGACCCGCTTCTTCCTTGAATGAACACCCTGTACCCGAGGAGCCGAATCATGACTCTGCGACACCTTCTCACCCTGGCCGTGGGCGTCTTCCTGCTCTCCGGCTGCGATGACTCTGGCGTGACAGACCCGGGGGACGACATGGCCACGCCGACGCCGGTCACGATGGCGCTGAAGACCACGGGCGGCGATGAGACCGAGTTCCTCCTCAACCGCGAGGACGTGCTGAGCGGCGAGATCTCGGCCGCGGGCGAGGGCCTGGAGCAGACTGGCTGGCGGTTCTACTACCCCGTCGGCACCACCCTCTTCGCTTCGGGCTACAGCGTGGACAACGAAGCGGCGGGCTACGTGCTGGATGAGGTCGGCGCGCTCGTGAAGACGGGCGAGTTCGTCTTCGAGAACTCGCTGGAGATGTTCGGCCATTCGGACGATGGCGACACGTGGCTGGCCATGGAGATCCCGCGGGCGGGCTTCGCGAACCGCCGGCTGCACTTCGTGGACGTTCCCACGGTGCTGGTCTCGAAGATCGTGGGGACGCGGATCTGGGAGTCGCAGCAGGACTCGCTGATCGCATGGCCCACGGCGCTCGAGGTGCGAGGCGACCATCTCTTCGTCCCGTTCCACAAGCTCGACGCCCGGGGCTGGTTCACGACCCCCCGGGCAGACACGGCATTCGTCGCCGTCTACACCTGGCCCGACGTGGGCACCGAGCCCGAGAAGATCATTGCCGACCCGCGCACCTCGAACATCGGCGTGAACGGCGCCACCACGGGGCTGATCGAGACGGAGTCCGGCGACCTGTATTCCTTCTCCTCCGGGGCCGAGATGGCCGGGTTCGCGCCGGCCTCATCGAAGCCGTCGGGTATCCTCCGCATTCCCGCCGGCAGCACGGACTTCGACCCCGGCTACTTCTTCGACGTGGAAGCGGCCACGGGCGGCGAGAAGCTCTTCTGGATGGACTACGTGGGCGGCGACAAGGCCATCGCCCGGCTGCTGACCCACGATGACGGCGGTCCGTGGGCCGCGTTCGGACGGGACGTCTTCAACCAGCGGCTGGTGATCCTGGACCTGGCGGCGCAGACAGTGACGGAGGTGGCGAACGCGCCGCTGCACGCGAAGCGCTACACCTCGCCGGTCACGGTTCAGGACGGCAAGGTCCTGGTCAGCATCGAGACCGCCACGGAGGCCCACGTCTACGAAGTGGACGTGGAGACGGCCACGGCCACGCAGGGCGCGCGGATCGACGGGAAGACCGTCAAGGGCTTCTTCCGTCTTTACGAGGCGCAGTAGCGTGGAAGGTTCGAGGCCGGATTACGCGACGGGGACGGAACTCTCGTGAAGACATCGACGCTCAAGAGCTGGTTCTGGGTCCACAAGTGGACGAGCCTGATCTCGATGATCTTCCTCCTGATCCTGTGCGTGACGGGGCTGCCCCTGATCTTCCACGAGGAGATCGACCACGCCCTGGGCTACAGCGGCGAGGCGCCGGGGCTGCCGGGGATGGAGCGGACGGCGAGCATCGACGCCATGATCGCCCACGCGCAGGCCCGCAACCCCGGCGACGTGATGCAGTTCGTGGTGCGGGACTCCCACGAGCCGGATGCCTGGTTCATCCGGCTCGGGGAGTCGCCCAACGGCGCCATCACGGCGTACGACATGTAC
Source organism: Longimicrobiales bacterium (assembly GCA_033722595.1). Lineage (GTDB taxonomy): Bacteria > Gemmatimonadota > Gemmatimonadetes > Longimicrobiales > RSA9 > JAWVYT01. Next base: position 2,046 of record JAWVYT010000272.1, on the reverse strand, counting down.
GACGCCCGGACGGGCGAACTGCTGAACGAGTATCCGCTGGAGCAGGGCATCATGAACGTGGTGCTGCGGCTCCACACCGATCTCTTCGCCGGCCTCCCGGGGACGCTCTTCCTGGGCTTCATGGGGGTTCTCCTCGTGGCATCCATCGTGTCGGGGGCGGTCCTCTACGCGCCGTTCGCGGCGCGCCTCCGGTTCGGTACCGTCCGTCGGGACCGCTCGGCCCGGCTGAAGTGGCTGGACATGCACAACGCCGTAGGAATCATCACGATGGTGTGGCTCCTGGTGGTGGGCGCCACGGGCGTGGTGAACGCCCTGTCCACGCCGATCTTCGCCCAGTGGCAGGCCACGGAGCTGGCAGAGATGACCGCGCCCTACCGGGGGCTGGAGCCCGTGACCCGGACCGGGTCGGTGGACGCGGCGGTCGAAGCCGCACGGTCCGCCGTCCCGGAGATGGAGCTGAGCTTCATGGCCTTCCCCGGCAACGCGTTCGCGAGCCCGCACCACTTCGTCGCCTTCATGCACGGCAGAGACCCGCTCACGTCCCGGCTCATCGAGCCGGTGCTGATCGATGCCCGCACCGCCGAGGTCCTCGAGGTAGGCAGCATGCCGTGGTACGTCAGCACCCTCATGCTGTCCCAACCGCTCCACTTCGGCGACTACGGCGGCATGCCGCTCAAGGTGATCTGGGCGGTCCTCACGGCCGTTTCCATTGTCGTGCTGTGGAGCGGGCTCGTCCTCTGGGTCAAGCGGCGGGACCGGTCCTTCGCCGACTGGCTCGCTCGCGCCCGCGCCTCCGAACCGACGCCCGTTAGCGTCGAAGGGAGGGTGGCGTGACAGGAAGACAGACGACGCTCCGAGTCTGGCGGCTGCCTCTCGCCATCGGATTGGTCAGCGCCGGTGGGCTCCTCTTCGCGCTCCTCGGCGATGGCGCGGCCGATGCCCTCTCATGGGCGGCGCTGGGGGTGCCGGTGGCTCTTTCCGGGTGGGTGCTGTGGCCCCGGGGGCCCGAAACGTAGCGAAGCCCGACCGGTCCTCACAAACCGGCGGCGCCGAGGAGCGGGCTACCCCCGTAGCACAGCGCAGAAATGGCGGAGTGAGTATTCTTCGTCTCACTCCGCCGCTTCTGTACCCTGCCTTCAGTTCTGTCTCGAGTGGAGCCGGCGGGAGTCGGAACCGGAGCGGCGCCCTGAAGCTTGGAGCGTCAGCGGCGAGCCGAAGGCTCAAGCGTAGGTCGGCTCCGGCCCATGCAAAGCCGCAAAACAAAGCGGGCGCGGGCAAGTTGGCCTTGCCCACGCCCATGAGTGGAGCCGGCGGGAGTCGAACCCGCGTCCGCGAACAGATCCCTCAGCGCGTCTACGTGCGTAGTCCGTCTTTCATTTTCTCGCTCGCTCGTCGGCAAACGGACGGCCGCTCACGAGCCAGCCACGTCCCGCTCAACACGGGAATCTCGCTCCCGGCGCCGTGGCATCGCCGAAGAGCCAGCCCGATTCAATCGTCGTCTCCAGCCGGACCTCGGGCCCGGTCCCTGCTGAAGACGGGCTACAGCAGGCTCGTTAGAGCTTACGCAGCCAGCGCCATGTTGTTGTTGGCACTTGTTGAGTTTTTCCGCTGTTTTACGAGGTTACGGACACCTCGGCACGCAGCGCCGACTTCACTGAACACGTCGAATCCGTGTCGGCCCCGGACCCGAAAGTATAGCGAAACAGACGCCTTTGTTCAACCCCCTTTGAAGAACCCCCTAACCCCCTCCCCTCCAACACCTTCCCCCGCTTCCCTTCCTGCAGTCCTGCAATCCTGCACTCTTGCAGTCTTGCACTCTTGCAGTCTCGCCCCACATTCCGCGCCCGCCGCAGTCTCCAGACTCTAGACTCTGATCTCTAGACTCTGATCTCTAGACTCTAGACTCTAGACTCTGATCTCTAGTCTCTCCCCCCCACCGTCACCCGATTCCTCCCCGCCTCCTTCGCCGCGTAGAGCGCCTCGTCCGCGGAGTCGAAGAGCCGGAGCGGCTCGTCGGCGAGCTCGGGGCACGCGCTGACGCCGATG
>JAWVYT010000271.1:0-4177 GCA_033722595.1 Longimicrobiales bacterium | reverse complement strand
GGGACGTGGACCGGGATGGCGTCGCCGTCCAGTTCGGGTCGGCGCTGGGCGGCGTCGCCTACGCCGAGGAGCAGGTCGTGAACCTGGTCACGCGCGGGAAGCGGGCCGTCGATCCCCGGGTCGCGCTGACCACGTTCGGCGGCGCCGCCAGCTGCGGTGTCGCCATCGAGTTCGGGTTCACAGGACCCAACGCCACCAACGCCATGTCGTGCGCCTCGGGGACCATCGCCATCGGCGAAGGGTTCCGGCTCATCCGGGACGGAACCAGCGATATGGCCGTGGCCGGCGGCGTGGAGGCCCCGCTGGCACCGCTCTCCTTCGGCGCGTTCGCCCTGATCCGCGCGATGAGCACCCGGAACGACGCGCCCGAAGCCGCGTGCCGGCCCTTCGACAAGGACCGGGACGGGTTCGTCATGGGGGAGGGCGGCTGCACGGTGGTGCTCGAGCGATGGGATCACGCCATCGCCCGGGGCGCCCGCATCTACGGCGAGCTCGCCGGTTACGGGACCACGAACGACGCCCACCACATGACCGCGCCCCGCCCCGACGGGGCACAGGCCGTCCGGGCCATGCGGCTGGCACTTCGCTCCGCCGGGATCACGCCGGATCAGGTCGACTATGTGAACCCCCACGGTTCCTCGACACCCCTCAACGACTCCACCGAGACCCAGGCGATCAAGGAGGTGCTCGGCGACCACGCCTACGACGTGGTGGTGAGCGGGACGAAGCCGTACCACGGCCACGCCCTCGGCGCGTCCGGGGCCATCGAGATCGCCGTCACCTGCCTGGCCTTCGAAAACGACTGGATCCCGCCCACGCTGAACTTCCAGGACGGTGGGGAAGAGTGTGACCTGGACTACGTGACCGGGACCGGCCGCGAGCACCGCTCCCGCGTCTGCCTGTCCAACTCCTTCGGCTTCGGCGGGATCAACGCCTCGCTCGTGATCCGCAGGGCCGCGTGACCCTCGTCCTCGCCGGCAACGTCGCCGGCATCGCTTTCGCCTCGGGCCTCAATCTCTACCTCACGGTGGCCGCCCTCGGCATCCTCTCCCGACTCGAGGTCCTGACCGGGCTGCCCCCAGGACTCCAGGGCCTCCAGGGGAGCCTCGTGATCGGGAGCGCACTGGCGCTCTTCCTCGTCGAGACCGTAATCGACAGGACACGGCACGCAGACTCGCTCTGGGACCTGCTCCACACCTTCATCCGACCGCCGGCCGCCGCGCTCCTGGCCGTGGCCGTCCTTTGGGGAGCGACGCCGAGCACCATGGCGCTCGGCGCCGCGCTCGCCTTCGCCGTGGCTCTCGCCGCCCACGGCACCAAGGCCGGCCTCCGCATGACCCTGAACGCTACCATGAGGACCCGCTGGCAGCCGTGGATCAGCACCGCAGAGGACGCGCTGGCCGTGACCCTTGCCGTCTCGGCACTCCTCTTCCCCTTGCCGGCCCTCGCCGCCGCCGGGGTCGGCGTGCTCGTCAGCCTCGCGTTCGGGCCCTGGCTATGGGGCGCCTTCCGCCTGGCCAACCGATGTATCGCCGCCTGGATCCGGGCCCTCGTCACCCGCTCGGACTGGCGAGCGCTCGAGGAGCTGCCCGGAGACGTACGGGACCTCCTCGGGGAGACCCCGACCGGGATGGCGCCGCCCCGAGGCACCCGGGCCGCCCTCCAGGGACTCGACGGCAGAGCGGTCAGGAACGGCTGGCTCGTTACCACACCGGACGGACCCGCCTTCGTTCACCGAACCCTCCTCGGGATACGACGGATCGACCTGCCCGAGGCCCGTGAGATCACCACAACGGCCGGGACCTGGACCGACATCCTCAGAATCCAGGCGGACGACGCCGAGTACACCCTCTTCATGCTCAAGGACGGACCCGATATGGACCGGACCACCCGAACCCTCACCTACACGAGCCCATGAGCGTCAAAGAGTTCCGCGAGTTCCGAGAGCGCATGAACGATCGGATCCTCGAGGCCGACAACCTCGAGATCCGACGCTTCTTCGCCCTCGACACCCGGGCTTACGAGGACGGCGCCCTCGACACCCGCACCAAGGAACTCCTCGGCCTCGTGGCCTCCATGGTGCTCCGCTGCGACGACTGCATCACGTATCACCTCACACGGTGCGTGGAGGAGGGCGTCACCGACGAGGAGATGTTCGAAACCTTCTCCATCGGCCTCGTCGTCGGCGGGTCCATCGTGATCCCCCACCTGCGACGGGCGGTCGCGACCCTCGACGAGCTGCGCGCCGGGGACTGAGCGGGCCCCGGCCGGCGGCCGTCCGGCGCACCGGATCCATCGTATCCGACGTCCCCGGGCCCTTCAAATACATATGTTTATAAGGGCGGGGAGAGCTCCGGGTCGCGACCCCGGCCCGGGGGAGGCCCGGGAGGGGAGCACGAGGGTTTACACGTTTTTCGATTTCGTATATATTGGCGTGTTCTTCGGGCCGACTTCCTTTCACACGGCTTCCGGGTGCGGATGCTTTGCCTGCTGTCCACACATTCGGATTCCAATCGACTACGCAGCGAGCGTCCATCGCCGACGGTGCTCGCTGCTTTTTAGTCTCTCAGAAGAGGTAACGCTTTATGTTCGTGAACTCCCGCGCTACGGATTCCTTCGATCAGTACCTGTTCGACGTCGAGAAGTATCCGCTCATCGAGGATCCGGCGGAGGAGCGCGAGCTGGCCGCGCGGGCCCGGGAGGGCGACAAGGAAGCGGCCGAGCGGCTGGTCACGGCCAATCTCCGGTTCGTGATCTCGTACGTGAAGAAGTACCAGGGCCGGGGGCTCGGTCTCGCGGAGCTGGTGTGCATCGGGAACGAGGGTCTGCTCAAGGCCGTGAAGAAGTTCGATCCCGACAAGGGCGTGAAGTTCATCTCCTATGCCGTGTGGTGGATCCGCCAGACGGTGCTGCAGGCGCTGGCCGAGCAGACCCGGTCGGTGCGGATCCCGCTGAATCAGAACTCGAACCTGGTAAAGCTGAGCCGTACGGAGACGGCGCTGACCCAGCTGCTGGGTCGGTCGCCGACGGACCAGGAGATCGCGGAGCACATGGAGGAGCCGATCGAGACGGTGCGGGCGCTGCGCCGGGTGGCGGCCTCCGAGCTGTCGCTGGACGCCCCGATCGACCGGGGCGACCGGGACAGCGCGTCCTTCGGCGAGCGATTCGCGGGCGCCGAGAGCGACGATATCGAGGAGAGCGTCGAGAGCCAGGCCCGGCGTGAGTTCCTGGACCGGATGTTCGAGAAGTACCTCACCGAGCGGGAGCGGAAGATCCTCTACCTGTACTACGGCCTCGACGACGGTGAGGAGCGGACGCTGGAGGAGATCGGCTCGCTGCTAGGCGTGACTCGTGAGCGGATCCGCCAGATCCGGAACCGGGCGTTCGAGAAGCTCCGCGAGAGTGCCGACGGCGAGGCGCTCAGCACGTTCTGGGCGGCGGAGTAGGAAAGATCGGGGCGGCACCCGCCCGGGCGCCTGCCCGTGGGCCCGGCCCTGGCTCCTGCTCCTACCAGTTGTAGACGAAGTTCACCAGGGGCAGCGCCACGAACGTGTCCATCCCCTGCCACAGCGGGGCGAAAAGCCCCAAGTCGGCCGTCAGCTTCTCGCCGAAGAAGCGCAGACCGCCCGACAGGATGAAGAAGCTCCCACCGGGGAAGAGATAGTTCTCGGTGATCAGCTTCAGCCCTTTCGACGTACGCACCTCGCCCCCCGCCATGAAGACCAGCGGGTCCTCCGCCAGCGCGAACCCGCTGTATGCGGCACCGCCGCCGAGCGTCACTGCCTCGTCCTCGCTGCCTAGCGTCAACACGCCGTACGCCACGCCGTTGTGGGCCGGATCGTCCTGGCAGTACGGGTCCTCCGGGCGGCAGTAGCTCTGGTGCCCGGCGAGCCAGAAGTGCAGCACGCCCACCGCGGCGGCCGCATTCTGGTGTCGGAAGAGCTGAACCTTGGGCGCGAACCAGAGGAGTCGCTCCGACTCCTGGGATGAAAACACGAGGGGCGTCCCGGCGGCGAGAGTGATCCGGTCGTGGACACCCACGGCCACGAACGGCATGAACAGCTCGTACACGCTGACGTACCCGCGGCCCGCGGGCAGCGAGCGCGCCGTCGGAGCGAAGAACAGACGCGTTGCGTTGGGATCCTCGTGCCAGACCGTACCCGAGACCACGCGTCCG
>JAWVYT010000270.1:0-4179 GCA_033722595.1 Longimicrobiales bacterium | reverse complement strand
GGGCGCTCGGGGTTGGATTGTGGAAAAATTGTGTAAAACTCCGTGGAAAGACGGCGCCGGTGCCCGCCTTTCCTGCGTCCTGCGACACTGATGACCATCCGCTCGTAGGGGACGACCATAATACGGGGCGCGCTCGAACGCGTCAACCCCGGCCGCCAACGGGGCATGGGAGCCCCGCAAATCGCTAAATCGTTGTATACCAAAGACTTACGAGAATTGAGGGTTTTGGCGATTTTCGGGATTTTCCCGGAATTTTGCGTATCGCATTTTCAGGTGTTTCGATCGCGAATATGTTGGGATTCGGTAACATCCGGCGATGCGGGATGGCAAAATCCGGCGGTGTGTTCCGTCCGATAAACGCATGTTTTAGGGCGTTGATAACTGCCCGGGTTTTCCCCGTGCTTGACCGCCGTCCGCGCTGCCACTACGCTTTCGGCGTGCTGAATCCGAAGGAGCGATCCGGGCAGGAGGGACAGGGCAGCGGAGCGGGCGGGAGCGCCCGTGACCGGACCCGTCGGCGGTCGTTCACGTTTCTCGAGCGGGACGGGGAGCGGTGGTCGGTGTTCCTGGCCACGTACGCTGGCGGCGACGGTCGGTGGCGCGGCTATTTCACGTTCCGTACGGCGGCGGCGGAGCTTCTGGGCGAGGAGATCCGGACGGCAGATCTGTTCGTGGAGAGCGAGGAAGCGGACGTGGACGCCCGTGCGCGGGGTCTGGGCCGTCCGCTGCTGCGCTCGCTCCTCGAGTCGGCGCTGCACACGCGCCAGCGGCGTCGGCCTTCGGGTCCGGACATGGGCGGGTGGTTCCGGCGAGTCCTGGCGGACCGGTCGGAGCAGCTTTCGATGCCGGTCCGGGGCGTGGCGGACCCGTCGGTCCAGCACCTGGAGACGGTGTACGACTCGTACCGGATCGACCAGGTCTCGCACCTGATCGCGCTGCTGGAGCCGGAGGCGTTCAACCAGCTGGTGGAGCGGCTGCTGGACGGTCGGCAGATCGATTTCCGGGCTACCGACCGTCTGCAGGCGGCGATGCTGGTGGTCCAGGAGCTGGAGCGGCATCTACCGCTGCCGCCGTTCGAGGTGTGGGTCGAGGACTACACGGCGCACCCGGAGACGTACCAGCGGTACAGTCACGCGCTGCACCGCGAGGAGCGGCTCCCGGACTGAGCCCGAGCCGGGTCGGGGCGGAAGTCCCGGCGTGCTATAGCCCCAGCAGGTTCTCGATGCTGGCCACGGCCACGGGTATGGTGTTCCAGAGGACCACCACGAGCAGCACCGGCGCGACCACGCGGAGTGTCCACAGCCACCCCTTGTAGAGACCGCGGTACCGTTCGCTGCTGCCCTTCACGAGCTCGTCGATCGGGTTCTTCATCACCCAACCCACGAGGAGCGCGATGGCGAGCGCTCCGAGGGGCAGGAGCACGTTGCCGGTGAAGGAGTCGTAGGCGTCCAGCGCGTTCAGGTCGAGGGCCGGCCAGATGCCGAAGACGGCGATGGCGGTGCCCATCCCGACGGCGGCCTTCTTCCGCTCCCAGCCGAACTCATCGATGACCGAGGAGGTCACGACCTCGAGGAGGGAGATGGCGGACGTCAGGGCCCCGATCAGGAGCGCCAGGAAGAACAGGCCACCCACGAACCGGCCAACGAATCCGCCCATGGCGTCGAACGCGCCGGGCAGCGCGATGAAGAGGGCGCCCACGGTGCTCTCGCCCACGGCGCCCTGGAGCCCGAGGGCGAAGATGACGGGGAAGACCACGAGGCCGGCCACGAAGGCCACGCCGAAGTCGGAGAACGCGATGACCACACCTTCCTGCGGCAGGCTGTCATCCCGGGACAGGTAGCTGGCGAAGGTCAGGATCGCGCCCATCCCGAGGGAGAGCGAGAAGGCGGCCTGGGCGGCGGCGGCTCCGAATACGTCGAGGGAGAAGATCTCGTCGATATCCGGTGTGAGGTAGAAGGCGTACCCTTCCCCGCTGCCGGTCAGCGTCGCACCCCAAACGGCCAGCCCGATGATCAGGGCGAACAGGGTCGGCAGCAGGAGCAGGCTCGCCCGCTCGATGCCTTTCTCCACCCCGCCCATGACGATGCTGACCGTGAGCGCCATGAAGAACAGGTGGTACCCGATGGCGTCGAGTCCCGTGGCGATTCCGGTGAAGTGGGCGCCCGGGTCCTCCGGGAAGCCCGTGACGATCACGGAGAAGGCGTACCGCGTCACCCAGCCGGCGATGACGGAGTAGAACGCCAGGATCAGGAACCCGGCGATGACGAACATGAAGCCGAACGGGACCCATCCCCGTCCCCCTACCTTCCGGAGCGCACCGATGGGGCTCAAGTGCGTCCGCCGTCCGACGGCCATCTCGGCCAGCAGGAGCGGGATCCCCATGGCGAACGTGAGCAGGATGTAGAGCAGCACGAACGCCGCCCCGCCGTTCTCGGCGGTGTAGTAGGGGAAGCGCCACATGTTGCCGAGGCCCACCGCCGAGCCGACGGCGGCGAGGATGAAGCCCACGCGGGTGTTCCATACACCCCGGTCGAAAGCCGCGGACTCCGGGGCCTCGGGACCCACCCTCGGCGGGACCTGGTCCGGCTGGTCGTTCATGGATGCTCCAGGGGTTCGAAGGCTTGGTACGGGAGAGGCGAAAATGCCGTTTCGGGTCCCGGTCCCGCAAGGTCCCCGGTCCCGGCTTCCGAGCCCGGCCGGGGCCCGCGCCCGTAGCGGAACGCAACCTGCGCCGGTCTCGTTACGCAGAGCATTCAGGCGAGGAGACTGAGATGAAGCGCATTGCGATCCTGACGCTGGTCGGACTGGCCGCCGCGTGCGGCGAGACGGACGTGGACGGCGGCCGCGAGGTCGCGCGGGACACCACCGCCACGGTGGAGCCCGTGGACCTCGACACCGTCGCCTGGTTCGTCGAGGGCCGGGACGTGGTGTTCAACGAGCGGGCCTGGATCGTCGCCGGCGAGCCGGTGATCGACCCCGTAGTGGAGCGGGTCGGCGAGTTCGAGGGAACGCCCCTCTTTGCCGAGGTGAACACCATGCCCCCGTACGACGCTCTCTACGTCCCCCTCGAGGACGACTACTGGCAGATGCTCGAGGAGGCGCCGGCCGCGCCAGCGGAGGGCCCCATGGACACCACGGCGGAGTCCACCGGTTCCGAGTGAGCGGCCCCGGGGGTCCGGACCTGCCCCGGCCTCAGAGCTCGAGCTGGATCGGGACCGGCTCGTCGCCGGAGTAGTCGTAGAACCCGCGGCCGGACTTCCGGCCGTAGTAGCCGAGGGTGACCATCCGTCGCAGCAGTGGCGGTGGCGCGAAGCGGGGCTCCGCGTACTCCTCGTGCATGATCTCGGCGATCTTGAATAGGGTGTCGATGCCCACAAAGTCGCTGAGGGTGAACGGACCCATCGGGTACCCGGTCCCCAGCTCCATGCCCGTGTCGATGTCCTCGATGGTCCCGAGCCCCTGCTCCAGGGACCGGATGGCGTCGAGCATGTAGGGCACGAGCAGCCGGTTGACGATGAAGCCGGAGGCATCTTTCGCCTCGATGGGCTCCTTCCCCAGCGACGTGACGAAGTCCATGGCGGCCGCGTGGGCCGTCTCGCCCGTGGCGATGGTCCGGACCACCTCGACCAGCTTCATGACCGGGACCGGGTTGAAGAAGTGCAGCCCGAGGAACCGGTCGGGCCGGTCGGTGGCCGCCGCCATCTCGGTGATGGTCAGCGAGCTGGTGTTGCTGGCGAAGACGGTGGCATCGCCGCAGATGTCTTCGAGCGTGCCGAAGAGCTTTGTCTTGGCATCCAGCTCCTCCACGATGGCCTCGATGACCAGGTCGGCATCGGCCAGGTCGTCGAGCTGCGTGGTACCCTCGATCCGGTCCATGGCGGCGTCCCGGTCGTCCGGCTCCATCTTCCCCTTGTCCACGGCCCGGTCCATGCTCTTCCGGATCCGGCCGAGCCCGTCCTCCAGGAGCTCGTCGTTCACCTCCCGGACCACGGTGGCGTAGCCGCTCCGGGCCGCCACCTCGGCGATCCCGCTGCCCATGAGGCCGCATCCGACGACGGCCACCTTCTTGATCTCCATGATCTCTCCAGTCGTGTCAGTGCCTGCGGCCCGGCGCCGCATCGGCTCCGTCCGCCTCGACGGCGCAGGACGCCGTCGCTCCGGACGGCGAATATGGGCGCC
>JAWVYT010000269.1:0-4193 GCA_033722595.1 Longimicrobiales bacterium | reverse complement strand
GGACGGGATCACGGCATCGCTGCTGCCTACGGCGCCTTCCATGAACCGGACGCCGCTCCTCGACGTGATCCTCCAGACGCTGCAGCTAGCCCGGGACCGGGTGGTCCTTACCACGCCCTACTTCGTGCCGGACGACTCGATCCTGGCCGCCATGCGCGCGGCGGCGCTCCGGGGCGTGGAGGTCGTGCTGATGGTCCCGAAGAAGAGCGATCACGCGCTGGCCGCCGCAGCGGGGCGGTCCCATTACGGCGACCTCCTGGATGTGGGCGTGGAGATCCGGGAGTACCCGGGAGCGCTGCTGCACGCGAAGACACTGACCGCGGACCGGGAGCTCGCGATCCTCGGGTCGGCGAACCTGGACGTCCGGAGCTTCTCGCTGAACTTCGAGCTGGCCCTGCTGGTCTACGATACCGACTTCGCGTCGCGTCTCCACTACCTCCAGGCCGAGTACCTGGCCAAGACCGAGCGGCTGACCCGACGGGCGTGGGAGCGGCGGAGTCCGTTGAAGAAGATCGTGGACAACGTGGCCCGGCTGGTCACGCCGCTCCTCTGAGCGGTCGTGCCCCGGGGGCGCGGGCCAGGATCCGGAGGGCAGGCGGCGGACCGGGGTCGGCAGGGCAGGCGACGCCCGCAGCCGGCCGGGCGCCGGGCCCGATCACCCCGCCCAGCCGGGCAGTGTGCCGGGCGTGACGCCGAGGGCCACGAGCAGGACCGTGTACGCCAGCCCGGTGATGAGGAGGATGAAGAGGAGGTTCAGCGCCAGGCCCGCCCGGGCCATCTGGGGGATCGTGATGTACCCGCTGCCGTAAACGATGGCGTTCGGCGGAGTGGCCACGGGCATCATGAAGGCGCAGCTGGCGCCCAGGGCTGCGGGCACGGCCAGGAGCAGCGGGTTCTCGCCGAGCGCAACGGCCAGCGGGCCGAGGATCGGGAGGAAGGCGGCCGCGGTGGCGGTGTTGCTGGTCAGCTCTGTCAGGAAGACGATGACGGCCGTGACGCCGGCCACCAGGAGGACGGTCGGCCAGCTCCCGAGCCCGGACAGCGCGGCGCCGATCCATTCGGCGAGCCCGGTCTCCGTGACGGCGGCGGCGAGGCTGAGTCCGCCACCGAAGAGGATGAGCACGCCCCACGGCAGGTCCTGCGCGGTCCCCCAGTCCAGCGCGAATCGGCCGGTCTCCCGGTCCACGGGGATGAGGAAGAGGGCCAGCGCGGCGCCCATGGCGATCCCGGCGTCGGAGAGGCCGGGCACGACGTCGTCGAGCAGCGGGCGGGTGATCCACGCCAGCGCGGTGAGGCCGAACACGATCCCGACCCGGCGCTCGCCGGCGGATACGGGCCCGAGGTCCCGGAGCTCGTCCCGGATCATGGCCCGGCCGCCGGGGATCTCGTCGATCCCGATGGGGAAGGCCAGGCGGGTCAGGTAGAGCCAGACGAGCGGGAGGGCGAGGACGGACAGCGGCAGCCCGACGAGCATCCACCGCGCGAAGCCGAGCTCGTAGCCGTAGGTCGTCTCCAAGAACCCTGCCAGGAGCGCGTTGGGCGGCGTGCCGATGAGGGTGCCGAGCCCACCGATGCTGGCGGCGTACGCGATCCCGAGCATGAGCGCGGTCCCGAACGCGAGCTGGCCGGGCAGCGCGTCGTCGTCCTGGCCGGGTCGCACGAGTCCGATGACCGACAGCCCGATGGGCATCATCATCACGGCCGTGGCCGTGTTGCTGACCCACATGCTGAGGAACGCGGTGGCCAGCATGAACCCGAGGACCAGCCGGTGGGGGCGGGTCCCGAGGGCGTGGACGACGGTCAGAGCGATCCGCCGGTGCAGCTGCCAACGCTGCATGGCCGCGGCGATCATGAACCCGCCCATGAAGAGGAAGATGATGGGGCTCGCGTAGGGCGCGGCCGTGTCGCCGATCCCGGTAACGTCGAGGACGGGGAAGAGGACGAGCGGGAGCAGGGCCGTGGCCGGGATCGGGATCGCCTCGGTGACCCACCAGACGGCCATGAGCAGTCCCACGGCCGCCGTCCGCCAGGCTGCGGGCGCCATGCCCGCCGGGACCGGGAAGGCGAGCAGGGCGATGAACAGCAGCGGGCCGCCGAGGAGGCCGGCGATCCGCCGGAAGCTCGGGGCTTCGGAGTCGTCGTGTGGCATGGCCGCAGGGAACGCGTGATGGAGCAGCGCCCGAGGGCGCGGACGCCGCCCAATGTGGTGCGACGCGGGCGTGCGGCTCAAGCCCCGGGCCGCAGGACCGCCCGGGGTGCAGGACCGCCATGCTGGGCGAGCTGTCGGTGGGCGAGGCCGCGTAGCGCCCTTGCCCCGGACTCCGCGGACGGGGACATTGCCCGCTCCGATCCTCGCCGACCGGGAGCGCCGCATGAAGCCGTTCGTCATGGAGCGGTGGCAGAGCCACTACGAGAACACCGTCCGCTACAACCTGAGCGACAGTGGGGTCCACCCGCTCTCGCTGCGGGAGCTCCTGACGCTGGCCGGGGAGGAGGAGCCGGCGCTGGAGACGGCGCTCTCCTACGGCCAGACCAACGGGAGCGAGGCGCTCCGCCGGCGGATCGCGGCCCTCTACGACGGGGCGGACCCGGACCGGGTCGTGGTCACGAACGGCAGCGCGGAGGCGAACTTCCTGGCCGCGTGGCACGTGGTCCGGCCGGGCGATGCCGTGGCGGTGCTGACGCCCACCTACATGCAGCTGCCGGGTCTGGCCGACGGCTTCGGCGCGGAGGTCCGGCACGTGCCGCTGCGGGAGGAGAACGGGTGGCAGGTCGACCCGTCGGAGGCGAGCCGACTGATCGACGAGGGGACCCGTCTCGTGGTGGTGACGAACCCCCAGAACCCGACCGGCGTCCGGCTGAGCGAGACATCGGTCGCGGCCGTGCTGGGCGCGGCAGAGCGGGTGGGCGCCTGGGTCCTCGCCGACGAGGTCTACCGGGGCGCGGAGCGGGAGGGGCCGGAGACGCCTTCGCTCTTCGGCCGGTACGAGCGGGTCCTGGCCACGGCCTCGCTGTCGAAGGCGTACGGGCTCCAGGGGCTGCGGATCGGATGGCTCGTGGCGCCCGACAGCGAGCTGGCAGAGGAGCTGTGGGGACGGAAGGACTACACGACCATCGCGCCGGGCCATCTCACCGACACCCTGGCGGCCCTCGCCCTCCGCGACGACATCCGGCCCCGGCTCATCGAGCGGGCCCGACGGATCGTCCGGGAGGGCTACGACACGGTGGCCCGCTGGGTCGAGGATGCGGAGACGTTCCGACTCCCGTCCCACGAGGCCGGCGCCGTGTGCTTCCCGTCCTATGCCCTGCCGATCGAGTCGGGCGCGCTGGCGGAGCGGCTGCGTGCAGAGCAGGACGTGCTGGTCGTTCCGGGGTCCCATTTCGGGCTGGGGAAGTACCTGCGCCTGGGGCTCGGCGTCCCGCAGGTCGAGCTGGAGCCGGCTCTGAGACGGGTCGGCGACCTGGTCCGGACCCTGTGAGTGACGGAACCCTCGGGGTATAAGAAGTCGTCCCCTCACCGATTCCGCCGAAAGGACGTCCGATGGCCGGTTCGCTCACGAAGCAGCTGAAGCTGTTCGACGTATTCGCGATCAGCACGGGCGCCATGTTCAGCTCCGGGTTCTTCCTGCTACCCGGGATCGCGGCCGCCGGTGCGGGGCCCTCGGTGGTCCTGGCCTACCTGATCGCGTCGCTCTTCATTCTGCCGGCCATGCTGAGCGTGGCGGAGCTGGCCACGGCCATGCCGAAGGCGGGCGGGGCGTACTACTTCCTAGACCGGAGCCTGGGCCCGCTGGTGGGCACGGTCGGCGGGCTGGGAACCTGGATCGCCCTGATCCTGAAGAGTGCGTTCGCGCTGGTGGGGATGGGCGCATACCTGGCCCTCTTCATCGACGTGCCCATGAAGCCGCTGGCCGTGGCGCTCACCGTGCTTTTCATGGCGGTGAACATCGTCGGGGCGAAGGAGACGAGCGGGCTCCAGCGGCTGCTGGTGACGGTGCTCCTGGTGGTGCTGGGGTTCTTCATCGCGCAGGGGCTGTGGGAGCTGTTCGGGATCGGGGCGGAGGCGGGACGGGTCGGGGAGCAGTTCACGCCGTTCCTGCCGTTCGGCGTCAACGGGCTGATGGCGACCGTCGGTCTCGTCTTCGTCTCGTACGCCGGCCTGACGAAGGTGGCCAGCGTGGCCGAGGAGGTGC
>JAWVYT010000268.1:0-4206 GCA_033722595.1 Longimicrobiales bacterium | reverse complement strand
TCGAGGTCGTCGCGGAGGTCGTCGGAGACGTCGTCGCGCTCCAGCGCCAGCTCGAGGAGCCCGCCCACGCCGGTGAGGACGTTGCGGATGTCGTGGGCGACGCCGCCGGCGAGCTGACCGACGAGGGCGAGCCGCTCGCGGACCTCGAACCGCTCGCCCAGCTCGCGGTGCCGGGTGACGTCCTCCTGGATCCCGACGTAGTGGGTGATCCGGTCGCCCTGCCCGCGGACGGGCGAGATGGTGACCCGGTTCCAGAACGGCTCGCCGTCCTTGCGGTAGTTCAGCAGCGTGACCTGGACGGGCTCGCCGGCGCTGATGGCGTCGCGCATCTTGGCGACGGGCTCGGGGTCGGTGTCCGGTCCCTGGAGGATGCGGCAGTTGCGGCCCAGGATGTCGGTGCGGCCGTAGCCGGTCATCCGGGTGAAGCCGCGGTTCACGAAGATCAGCGGGTTGTCGGTCTGGCTGGCGTCCGCGATGCTGATGCCGATATCGAGCGCTGCCACGGCGGAGCGGATGAGGTGGAGCTCGCTCTCGGCACGGGCGCGGGCCGAGATGTCGAACGTGAAGCTGATCCCGCCGGGGGCGGGGTCGTGGGAGGGCCCGATCCATACGGTGTAGATCCGGCCGCCGTACGGGACCTCGAGGGTGGTCTCCTCGCCCTGGAGTGCGGCCCGGTAGGGGCCTTCCAGCATACGGACGACGGTGGGCGGCCAGACCTCGTGGATCGTCCGGCCGACCAGGTCGTCCGGCTCGAGCGCGACCTCCGCCAGGCCCTGGCCGCCGACGCGGGTGTAGCGGAGCTCGTGGTCGAACGTGACAATGGCGCCGAACGGGTACCGGTCGATGAGCTCTTCGAGGAGGACGCGCTCCCGGACGGGGTCGGTTCCTGACGGCGGGTCTGTGGGCAACGGGCGCTCCCCTCCGGGTGGTCGGGCCGGGCTCCGATCCAAGTTATCGGCACCGTATACCGTGGCAAGGGACACGCCACCGGTTGAAACCCGGGCGCCGGTGAATCCGTCTTGTGGACCAACCCGAACAGGCGAGGCTCCCGGATGGAATTCGTACGCACGCTGAAGCAGTCCGCTCGAGCGCTGGGTCGGAGCAGGGGTCTGGCGGTACTGGCCGTGATCACGCTGGCCCTGGGGATCGGCTCCACGGCGTTCATGTTCAGCATCGTCCACGGCGCGCTCTACCGCGGGCTCCCGTTCCCCGAGGGCGACGCGATCATGCGGGTCCACGCGGCGAACCGGGTGGAGGGGTGGGACCGGGGCCGGGTGGAGTACCGGGACTTCCTGGTGTACCGCGCGGAGCAGACGTCGTTCACGGACCTGGCGGGCGGGCACGCCGGGACGGTGAACGTGAGCACCGGCGACCGGGCGATCCGGTTCGACGGCGGCTTCGTTACGGCCAACGCGTTCGACGTGCTCCGGGTCCGGCCGCTCCTCGGCCGCGGCTTCCTGGCCGGCGAGGACGCGCCGGGCGCGGAGCCGGTCATCGTGCTGTCGCACCGGGCGTGGCAGGACCGGTTCAGCGGCGACCCGGACGTGGTGGGCCGTGCGGTGCGGGTGAACGGCGAGCCGTCGACCATCATCGGCGTGATGCCGCCGGGGTTCGAGTTCCCGGAGACGCAGGAGGCGTGGATCCCGCTGCGGCGGAGCGCCACCGAGGAGCGGGACACCGATACCGACCTGATCGTCTGGGGCCGGCTCCGGGACGGCGTGAGCCGGGAGGCGGCGCAGGCGGAGCTGAGCGCCATCGCGGCCCGGCTCGCGGCCGAGTACCCGGAGACGAACGAGGAGCTGGGCGTGAACATCACGTCGTTCACGGACATGGGGACCGAGACCCGGACGGTGCTGCTGACCATGCTCGGTGCCGTGGGGCTGATCCTGCTGGTGGCGTGCACGAACGTGGCGAACCTGCTCCTGGCACGGACCGCGACCCGGACCCGCGAGATCGCCGTCCGCACCGCCATGGGCGCCGGCCGGAAGCGGTTGATCGGGCAGCTCATCGCCGAGGCCGGCGTGCTGGCCGCCGCCGGCGCCGTGCTGGGCGCCGCCGGCGCGTGGGTCGCCATGCGGTGGTTCAGCGACGCCGTCGCCCACACCGACCCGCCGTTCTGGTTCGTGTTCACCGTGGACGCCCCGATCCTGCTGTTCACGGCCGTCGTGGCGGCGCTGGCCGCGGTGCTGTCCGGCGTGATCCCGGGGCTCAAGGCCACCGGCGGCGACATCCAGGTCATCCTCCAGGACGACTCCCGGGGCTCGTCGTCGATGCGGCTCGGCCGGATCAGCCGGGCGCTGGTGGTCGGCGAGATCGCGCTCTCGCTGGGGCTGCTGGTCGTGGCCGGGCTCATGGCCAAGGGGATCCTCGAGAGCCGCAACCTCGACCTGCCGTTCCCGACGGAGACGGTCTTCACCGCACGGATGGGCCTCTTCGAGAGCGAGTACCCCACGGTCGCGGCCCGGCAGGCGGTCTACGACGACCTGCTGCTCCGGCTCCAGTCCGACCCCGCCATCGCCGCGGCCGCGCTGACCAACGGGCTGCCGGGCACCGGCAGCCCAGGCGACCGGGTGCAGGTCCAGGGCCGGGCGTACGCGGAGCCCCGGGACCAGCCCGAGACCCGCGTCGCCATGGTCTCGCCGGGCTTCTTCGAGACGTTCGATGCCGCGGCGCTCCGCGGCCGGAAGCTCGACGAGCGCGACACGCCCGGCTCCATGCCCGTGGCCGTGGTCAACGCGTCGTTCGCCGCCGACCTCTTCGACGGCCAGGACCCGATCGGCCAGCAGGTGCGCGTGGGCGCCGTGGGGAGCGAGAGCGACGCGCCGTGGCGGACCGTCGTGGGCGTGGTCCCCGACCTGGCCATGAACGGCGTCTCCGGGGAGCCCGGCGACAGCCCCCGCGGCCTCTACGTCCCACTGGCCCAGGACGATGCCCGGTTCATCAGCATCGCCGTGCGGACCCGGGCCGATGACCCCATGACCCTCACCCCGACCGTACGGCAGGCCGTGCTCGCGGCTGCGCCCGACACCCCGCTCTACTGGGTCTGGACGCTCGAGGAAGGGATCGCCCGGAACCTCTGGGCCATCGACGTGTTCGGCGGGATCATGGTCACCTTCGGCCTGATCGCGCTGGTCATGGCCGTGGCCGGGCTCTACGGTGTGACCGCCTTCTCCGTGGGCCGCCGTACCCACGAGGTCGGGATCCGGATGGCGATGGGCGCCGCGTCCCGCGACGTCATGGGGCTGATCCTCCGCCAGAGCGCCGTCCAGATCGCGATCGGGCTCGTGCTCGGTCTCGGCATCGCCATCGGCCTGGCCGTGGCGCTCCGGGAGATCCTGTTCCGCGTCGAGCCCCTCGACCTCGGCGTCTACGCCGCCATCACCGCCATCCTGACCGCGACCGCCCTCACCGCGTCCACCATCCCCGCACTCCGCGCCAGCCGCGTCGACCCGGCCCGCGCGCTGAGAAGGGATTAAGAGGGCAAGAATGCAAGAGTGCAAGAGGGCAAGAGGGCAAGAGGGCAAGAATGCAAGAGGGCAAGAGGGCAAGAGTGCAAGAGGGCAAGAGGGCAAGAGGGCAAGAGGGCAAGAGGGCAAGAGGGCAAGAGGGCAGGTGGGTGGGATGGGGTCGATGAGAGAGTCATGGGGGACAGTGCCGTAGCCGCGGAGCGCGGGTGCCGGCGGTGCGGTGCGGGCCGGGAGCGGGCCAGTTGCAGCCGGGGTTCGTTCGGCTCCCGACCCGGGCCGCGGCCCCGAGACCGCCCATCGTCTACCTGGACCGCCGCTGGCCGACCGCCGACCGCGGGCCGCGGCCGTGGACCGTGAACCGTGGACCGTGAACCGTGAACCGTGAACCGTGAACCGTGAGCCGTGAGCCGTGAACCGGCCTCTAGACTCTAGACTCTAGACTCTAGACTCTAGACTCTTGCGTCCGCCCCGACCGACATGGTATCTACGGCGTGATCCGGCTTCATCGAACCCCCCTGCCCATGGAGGCGATCGCATGTCCCTGCGTGCCCCGATTTCTCTCACGGGCGCGGCCGGTCTGGTCGCGCTCGTCCTCGTTTCCACCGCCATCGCCGCGCCGCCAGGCGCCGACCCCACGGCGGTCGCCGGTGTCGACCTCGGCGCCGACGAGCCGGCCGCGATCACCATCGTGGCCACCGAGTTCTCCTTCGACGCGCCCGACCGGATGCCCGCCGGCGCC
>JAWVYT010000267.1:0-4213 GCA_033722595.1 Longimicrobiales bacterium | reverse complement strand
TCGCACGGGTTCCACATCCACGAGACAGGCTCGTGTGTCGCCCCGGACTTCGACTCCGCTGGCGGTCACTACGCGCCGCGGGGCCACGCCCACGGCGTGCTCCACGAGCGTGGGTACCACGGGGGCGACCTGCTGAACCTCCACGTGCCCGAGACCGGCGCCGTCACGACGGAGCGACTGGCCACGGACGTCACGCTCAGGGGCGACGCCCCACTCCTGGACGAGGACGGCTCGGCCCTGGTCATCCACGCGAACGCCGATGATTACGTGAGCCAGCCGTCGGGCGGGGGCGGGCCGAAAGTGGCGTGTGGCGTGATCCGCTGAGGCCAACGCCGGAGGGCGGGATCAGGCGCGGTAGTCGGCGGCGTCCGGCAGCTTCCCCGTGACGCCCAGAACCCACCGGAAGCACCGGTGGGCCACATCGACGGGCTCCAGGAACATCATGGGGCAGCCGCCATCCAGGACGGCGACCCCCGCCTCCCGACAGATCGTCGTCGCCTCGACAGAGACGCTGCCCGCTCCGAACGACCGATGCATCCAGACCCTGGGCACGCCTGCGGCCACGCAGTCCCGGGCCACGGCGGCGGCCGTGTCCGGGTGCGTGGCGATCACCACGCCGTCCGGGCGGGTCGGGATCGCCCCCACGGACGGGTACGCCCGGTCACCCTCAACCTCCGGGGCGTTCGGGTTCACCGGGACCACGTCGTAGCCGTCGTCTCTGAGCCTCCGGTAGATCGCGTTGGCCGCCTGCCGGCCGTCGCGGGAGACGCCGGCCACCGCGATCCTCTTCTGGGCCAGAAACTCGCCGGCCGCCTCTCGCAGCTCACTCATGGATCCTCACCGTCGGTACGTGTCGGGTCCGAGCCTTCCGGATCACGGTAGCGTAGCGGGAGGGCGGGGATCCGTCTGTGGGGAAACGGAGGATTCTCAGCGAGCCTGGCACGTGGGGCAGAAGTAGGTGCTGCGGGCCATGTCGCCCTGTGCGAACCGCTCGACCCGCGTGCCGCACTCGAGACACGGCTCGCCGGCCCGGCCGTAGACCCAGAGGCGCTGGCTGGACGGCTCCGGGCGGCGCCGCAGTGGAACGTGCGTGCGACGCCGACGGCCCAGGTTGCGTCGCATGAGTCGGCTCGCGGTCTCGTACAGCCCCCGGATCGTTTCGGCCGAGAGATCGCCGGTCCGGGCCCGGGGATGCACCCGACGCTCGAACAGCACCTCGCTCTTGTAGACGTTCCCGATCCCCGCGGCCACGCGCTGGTCCATGAGGAGATCACCGATCTCGCGGCCCCGGTACGCCGGCAGCCGAGCCCGGCGCACGGCGGCGTCGAGGTCCGGCGGCTCGGCCAGCAGGTCGGGACCGAGCCGGGAGAGCTTCCCGTGCTGCCGCAGGTGGGCGGTCTTCACGGTCTCCGCCGTGTACGCCCGGTAGCAGACGTAGACCGTCTCCCCCACGTCCATGACGACCGTCGCTCCCCGCGGCCGCTGCTGGCGCGCGTGCTGGCGCCGCCACTTGCCCTTCATCCCCAGATGGACCCGCACGGTCCAGCCGGCGGAGAGGTGGATCAGCATGTGCTTGCCGACGGGC
Source organism: Longimicrobiales bacterium (assembly GCA_033722595.1). Lineage (GTDB taxonomy): Bacteria > Gemmatimonadota > Gemmatimonadetes > Longimicrobiales > RSA9 > JAWVYT01. Next base: position 2,628 of record JAWVYT010000267.1, on the reverse strand, counting down.
TCGACCGACTCGATGGTGCTCCCTCTCAGCTCCGGGATCCTGCCCTGCCCCTTCAGCTCCAGGCGGTCCAGCGTCCGACCCGTCACCTCGCGAGCCAGCACCGTGGCGATCCGATGGACGGTGTCGCCCTCAGGCACGGGAAGCCCCCGGCTCCCCGGTCACGCCTCGCCCCGCGCCGGCACGCGCACGTACCGGTAGTCGGCCACGAACCCGGCCTCCTCCATGGCCCCGAGGAGCGCCGACTTGAACGCCGGCTCGCCATCGACCTCCTCCAGCGAGAGCGCCCGGCGGGGATGGGTGGACGCGAGCGCCCGGAGCGCCGGGAGCGCCCGTCGGACCGCGTCCTCGTCGGCCCCGGCGAAGCTCCGGAGCCGCCGGCCTTTCCGGTCCAGATAAAGGACGGGCGCACCATCCACGAGAACCACCGCCGAGCCCACCGACCGGGTCGGCTCCCGACCGCCGCTCTCCACCACGGCCGGCCACGGGACCAGCCACCCGAACGGATTCGCGGGGTCCGTGGCCGCCAGCGCCACGACCTCGTCCCCGGCTTCGCCATCCCGGACCCGTCGCAGCCGGTCCACGATCCCCGGGTACGCGAACTGGGCGCCGCCGAGGCCTTCCACGAAGTACCCGCGCCGGACCTTCCCCTGCTCCTCCAGCGTCTTCAGCACCGGATAGACGCTGGAGAAGCCGCCCTCCAGCGCCTCGATGGCCACGGTCTCCCGCGCCACGACCCCGTGGCGCTCGAGGAGCGTCGCCGCCCACGCCGCCGCCCGCTCCGTCGAGCTGACCTCCTCCCGGACCAGATCCCGGACCAGCGACCACCGCCCGCCCGGACCGCCGTGGGACCCGAGCTCCAGCCCCTGCTTCCACGACGACCGGGACCGGCCGCCCGACGAGCGAGCTCGGCCGCGCGCTCTCCTCGTCGGTCCCCGTCCCCGCCCCGCCCGCCGCGAGCCGCGTCGACCGGGCTGACCGAGGTACCGGAGCGCCCTGAACGTGTCGTTCGTCACCACGCCCGCCCAGACCAGGTCCCAAACCGCCTCCAGCCGCTTCTCCGGCGAGACGTCCGGCAGCACGGCGCCGAGCTCGGCGAGGAACGACGCGCCGCGCGCTTCGAGGTGCGCGACGATCCGGTCGTGCCGATCGTCGTACCCTTCGACCAGGGCCGCGGCGGCGTCCGGTGCCGGCGGCTCCAGGAGGCGGGCCACGCGGTCGCGGCGGTAGAGGAGCACGCGGCCGTCATCGGAGCGCAGCGGCGAGTGGCCCACCCAGACCAGCCACCCCATGGCGCCGAGCTCGTCGAGCATGGCCGGGTCGAAGTCCCGCACCCGCGCCGGGAGGATCGTCCGGATCAGCTCGCTGTACGCCAGCGGGATCCCCTCCAGCTGGACCAGGGCGTCCTCGATGCGCTCGTGACGGTCGCCGTCCGCACGGTGCCACGCAGGGAGGAACCGGGCCAGGACCTCCGGCTCCACCGGCGCCACCTGCCCGCGCAGCTTTGCGATCGTCCGCCGCTTGATCCTGCGCAGCACCTCAGGGTTCACCCACTCCTCGGCACCCGCGTGCGGCCCGGCGGCGGCCTCGGGCCGGAACTCGCCCCGCAGCAACCGCTCGTCGCGCTCCAGCGCCCTCAGCAGCGCCGTGACCTGCGCCGGGACCAGCCCGTACCGCTCCGCGACCTCACCCGCCGTAAACGGCCCATGGGTCCGGCCGAAGCGGAGCAGGAGCTGCTCCACCGGGTCGTCGGCCGGCGCCAGGAACGCCGATGCCACCCCTGGCGGCGGCGCCACCCCCAGCGCGTCCCGGTACAGCCCCACGTCCTCGATGGCCACCCACGCGTCCCGACCCGCGACCCGGACCCGCGCGATCCGCCGGTCGTCCCGCAGCTGCTCCAGCCACGAGCCGAGGGCGTTCGATGCGGGGGTCGACGACCCCGGCTCAGCGCCGTCCTTCCCGTCTCCGGCGTCGGGCGCTGCGACCCGACGGAGCAGCTCGGCCTCGGACAGCTCTCCCAGCTCGCGGAGCATGTCGTGTACGGCGTCCGGGTGCCGGGCGCGTCGGCCCTCCGCCGTCCACTGCAGCCGGGCCTCGACCTCGGCGATGACCCCGGCATCGAGCAGCTCCCGGAGATCCACCTCGCCGAGCAGCTCCCGGAGCATGTCCATGTCGACCGACAGCGCCTGCGCCCGCCGCTCGGCGGCCGGCGAGTCGCCCTCGTACATGAACTGGGCGACGTAGGCAAAGACCAGCGACCGGGCGAACGGCGACGCGCTCGTGGTCTCCACGTCGTGGAGCCGGACCTCCCGGCTCTCGATCTTCCGGAGCACGTCCTTCAGCGCCGGGACGTCGAACACGTCCTGGAGGCAACTCCGGTACGTCTCCATGACCATGGGGAAGCTCGGGTACTGCATGGCCACGCCCATGAGCTTCTGGGCCCGGAGCCGCTGGGCGAAGCGCGGCATCCGCTTCCCGGGCCGGCGCCGGGGCAGCAGCAGCGCCCGGGCGGCGTTCTCCCGGAACTGACTGGCGAAGAGCGGGGACCGCGCGAGCTGCTCGACGATCCGGTCATCCAGCTCCTCGGGGTCGGGCACGAGCAGGTCGAGCTCCGGCGGCTCGTCGCCCGCG
>JAWVYT010000266.1:0-4218 GCA_033722595.1 Longimicrobiales bacterium | reverse complement strand
CAGGTCGCGGCCGTACGCAGCCGGCTGGAGGAGATGAAGGCCGAGGAGCGGCGGCTGGAGCGGAGCGCGGATGACAAGCGGGCGCAGCTGGAGAAGTACCAGGCCCGGCTGGAGCGGGTCCGGAGCGCTCGGGAGGAGGCCGCGGCCCGAACGGAGATCGACCTGATCAGCAAGGCCATCGAGGCCGATGAGGAGGACGCGCTCGACCTGATCGACCAGATCCGTCGGACGGAGCTGAAGCTCGACGAGCTGGAGACGAAGCTGGCGGACCTGCGGGAGGAGATGGCCCCGAAGCGGGACACGCTGCTGCAGGAGCGAAACGAGGCGGCGGACCAGCTGGACATCCTGAAGGACAAGCGGGAGAACAAGCTGATCCGGCTCAGCGATGACGCGGCCCGGCTCTACGAGCGGATCCGGGGCGGGAAGACGAAGGTCGCGCTGGCGAAGCTGACGGCTGATGGGGCGTGCGGCCACTGCTTCAGCATGATCCCGCTCCAGGAGCAGAACGAGATCCGACGACGGGAGGCGCTCCACCGGTGCGAAGCCTGTGGCGTGATCCTCTTCGCGGACGACTGACGCGGCGGACCCGAGACGGTTCGCCGTTTTCGTTTCCGTGAGCGTTCCGCCCGTCCGTCCCCGCTGGCGCCCGCCCCGGTCGCCGCCGGACGAGGTCGTCCGTGACCTCGGCCGGGCGCTGAAGCTGCCGGAGCCCCTCTGCCGGCTGCTGGCCGCACGGGGGCACACCACACCCGCGGCCGCCAAGGCCTTCCTCCGGCCCTCCCTCTCGGACCTCCACGACCCCGCGCAGCTCGCCGACATGGACCGGGCGGTCGACCGGCTCGAGCGGGCGCTGGACGACGGCGAGACGGTCTTCGTCCACGGCGACTACGACGTGGACGGGATGTGCGCAGCGGCGCTGTATACCCGAGTCCTGGACCGGCTGGGCGGGCGGGTCGTGCCGTTCGTGCCCCACCGCATGCGGGACGGCTACGACCTGGGCCCGTCGGGCGTCCGGCAGGCGCGGGAGGCCGGCGCCGCCGTGATCCTGACCGCCGACTGCGGGATCGTGGCCCACGCGGCCGTGGCCGCCGCCGGCGAGGCCGGTATGGACGTGATCGTTACCGACCACCACACGCCGGGCGCCACGCTGCCCGACGCGGTGGCGGTGGTGAACCCCAAGCGCGAGGACTGCGCCTACCCGAACCGGCACCTGTCGGGTACGGGCGTGGCCTACAAGGTCGCGCTGGCTCTGGCCCGGCGCCGGGGCCTGCCGGACGAGGAGATCCACTACACGCTCGACCTGGTCGCGCTGGCCACCGTGGCCGACGTGATGCCGCTCGAGGGCGAGAACCGGATCCTGACGCGGTACGGGCTGCGCGTCCTGGAGCAGACCCGGACGCCCGGGCTGCGAGCGCTGCGGGAGGCCGCGGGGCTCGGGGACCGATCGCTCACGGCCGGGCACCTGAGCCACGTCATGGCGCCGCGGCTGAACGCCGTGGGTCGGCTCGAGGACGCCGCCGCGGGGCTCCGACTGCTGCTGGCGTCCGAGGGCGAGGCCGGCGGGCTGGCCCGGGACCTGGAGGCGGTGAACGCCCGTCGGCAGGCCGTGGACCGGGAGATCCTGGGCCAGGCGCTGGACGCGCTGGACGGGTACGACCCCGAGACCGATCGGGGCGTGGTCCTGGCCGGCACGGGTTGGCACCCCGGCGTCATCGGGATCGTGGCCTCCCGGGTGGTGGAGCGGATCCACCGGCCGACCGTGCTGATCGCCGTCGAGGAAGGGAAGGCGGTGTCCCGGGGCAGCGCCCGGTCCGTGCCCGGGTTCGACCTCCTGGACGCGATCCGTGCGTGCGGCGAGCACCTGGAGCGGTTCGGCGGGCACGCGGCCGCGGCCGGGTTCGACATCCGGACGGACCGGATCGACGCGTTCCGGGCCGCGTTCGCCGACGCGGCCCGGGATCGGCTCCCGGAGCCGCCGGTCCCCGAGCAGCGGATCGACCTGGAGCTGACGCTGGAAGAGATCACCCCGGAGCTGGTCCGCTACATGGCGTACGGCGCGCCGTACGGGCTGGGCAACCCCACGCCGGTCTTCGCGCTCCGGGGCGTGGAGGCCGCGGGCGTGCGTGCCGTCGGCGACGGGTCGCACCTCAAGCTCCGGCTCGTGGATGGCGATCGCTCGATCCCGGCCATCGGGTTCCGGATGATGGAGACGCACGGGGAGGCCGCACGCTCGGGTCGTGTGGACGCGGCGGTGAAGCTGGAGGCGGACGAGTGGCGGGGTCGGCGCCGGATCCAGGCGAAGCTGGTGGACCTGCGGAGCGCCGGCTGATGCGGATCATCGCCGGCCGCTGGCGCGGCCACCCGATCCAGGCGCCGCCGTCGCGGGGGACGCGGCCGACGACGGACCGGGTCCGGGAGGCGTGGATGAGCATGCTTCAGCCCGCGGTTGCGGACGCCCGGGTGCTGGACCTGTTCGCCGGCTCCGGCGCGCTGGGGCTGGAGACGCTGTCGCGGGGCGCCCGCCACGTGACCTTCGTGGAGCGCTCGGGCCGGGTGCTCCGGGTGCTGAGGTCGAACATCGAGACGCTGGGCGCGGGCGCCGAGTGTCGGGTGGTGCGCGACGACGCGCTCCGGTTCGTGGAAGGGCTGGGCCCGGACGCGTACGACATCGTCGTGGCGGACCCGCCGTACGGCTCCGGCGAGGCCGCGGCGCTTGCGCAGACCTTCCTGCGGCGCCCATTTGCGGACATGCTATGGATCGAGCACCGGGTCACGGACGCGCTCCCCGAGGCGGAGGGCGCCGACACCCGCCGCTATGGAGACACGGAGATCACCCGCTACCCGAGACCGGACTGAGCCCCCATGCCGCGACACACGAACGCGATCTACCCCGGCTCTTTCGACCCGATCACGAAGGGCCACGAGGACATCGTCCGCCGCACGCTCGACTTCTGCGAGCGGGTCATCGTGGCGGTGGGGCACCGGGCCACGCAGGCGAAGACGGGGCTGTTCGAGATCGAGGAGCGGGTCGCGATGATCGAGGCGGTGTTCGATGGCGACGACCGGGTCGAGGTCGCGGCGTTCAGCGGGCTGCTGGTCGATTTCGCCCGGGAGCGGGGCGTGCACCTCATCGTGCGGGGGCTCCGGGCGGTGTCGGACTTCGAGTACGAGTTCCAGATGGCGCTGATGAACCGGGACCTGAACCCGCAGATCGAGACCCTCTTCCTGGCTCCGGACGCGGAGTACTCCTACCTGTCGGCGTCGCTGGTCCGGGAGATCGCGTCGCTGGGCGGCGATGTCGGGAAGTTCGTGTCGCCGGTGGTCAAGGACGGACTGTTCGAGAAGCTGGGCCGCCAGGAGTGAGCCCGGCGCGCCGCACCCCACGCAACCCGAGCCGACCATGAGCGGTTTCCTGGACACGATCGCGGAACGAGCGAAGGCGAGCCCGCGGCGGATCGTCCTGCCGGAAGGGAACGACCCCCGGACGCTGGCGGCGGCCGTCCGGCTGCGGCAGGAGGGCCGGGCCGAGCCGGTGGTCCTGGGCTCCGAGCCGGAGGTCCGGGCGGGGCTGGCGGACGTGGGCGGGGACGAGGACATGATCGTCCACGACCCGGCCACGGACGAGCGCCACGACCGGTTCGTCCGCACGCTGCTGGAGCTGCGGAAGGACCGGGGGCTGGAGGAAGCGGAGGCGATCCGGTGGGCCCGGGACCCGCTGATCTTCGGCGCGCTGATGGTCCGGGAAGGCGAGGTGGCCGGGTCGGTCGCCGGCGCGGACCACCCCACGGGCGAGGTGATCCGGGCGGCGATCCGGTGCGTGGGGCTGCGACGGGGCATCTCCATCGTCTCGTCGACGTTCTACATGGTGTGCCGACCGTTCCGGGGCGGGCCGGCGCAGGAGGAGGTCCTGTCGTTCACGGATGGCGCGGTGGTCCCCGACCCGGACGCCCGTCAGCTGGCGGACATCGCCCGGGCCTCGGTCGCCGCGCGGCGGGCGATCGTGGGCGATGAGCCGCGGGTGGCGTTCCTGTCGTTCTCGACCCGGGGCAGCGCGGAGCACGAGAAGGTCGAGAAGGTCCGGCAGGCGGTGTCGCATTTCCGGCAGGCCGAGCCGGACGTGGTGGCGGATGGCGAGCTCCAGGTCGACGCGGCGCTCATCCCGGAGATCGCGGCCAGCAAGGCGCCGGACTCGCCGGTGGCGGGCCAGGCGAACGTGCT
>JAWVYT010000265.1:0-4219 GCA_033722595.1 Longimicrobiales bacterium | reverse complement strand
TCCGGACCTCGTTGTCGATCATCCGGATCAGCCGGCCGTTGTGCATCAGCATGTTCAGCAGCGAGCCCTGGACGGCGGCTATGGTGTTGTGGATGGGGTAGTCGATCGGGACCGTGATGTACCCGGTCGTCCAGTCGCCCCAGCGGTCCGGCGGCAGCTTGTTCAACGTCTCCGCCTCGAACGAGAACGCGCCGGGCGCGAACGCCTCCTCCATGATGAACGCCAGCGCCTCCCGCTGCTCGTCCGCGGCCACGGGCTCGAACGGCAGTCGGGCCTCCGGCTGGCCCTTGTGGTCGCGATGGAAGTAGATCCCGCCCACGGCCTTGGTCACGGGCACGAGCGAGCCGTAGCGCTCGAAGATGAGTCCGGGCACCGCGCTGCGCAGGCGCTGCCAGCCCTCGCCGTCCTCGATGCGCCGCGCCTCCATCTCCGGCTTGACGATCTCCACCAGCTCCGCCCGCGACCGGGCGTACGCCATGGGCTCCGCGCTCAGGTCGTAGGTGTTGCTCAGCGGGTCCAGCGCCAGCGGGCCGAGGTGCGTGTCCTCGTCCGTGTTGTAGGTCAGCAGCGGGTCCGTGGACGCCCGCGCGGCCAGCTCATCCAGGACCGGCCGCTCGTCCTCCGGCGTCTCGGCGCCGGGGACGGGCATGTATCCGTACTGGATGACCCACACGTCGTACGCCCCGACCTCCGGGTTCAGGTAGTGGCCCTGCTCCGAGCGATCCGGGTTGATGTTCGTCGGCGCGTAGTCCATCACGGAGACGTAGACGCCGTTCTCCCGCGTGAACGCCTCGTCGTTCAGCCGGTCGAACGGGATGGCCGCCGACGCCTTGAAGTTGTGACGCAGCCCGAGCGTGTGCCCGACCTCGTGCATGACCAGGTCCCGGATGGCCGTCCCGAGGTAGTCCTCGGGCAGCGGCTCGTTCCCGTCGATGGCTCCCGTGGCCGCCAGCACGGCGTGCTGGAACCCGATCTGGTGGGCACGGCCCAGGGCCGCCACGCAGAGCCGCTCCCGCTGATGCGCCGGCAGGTCACGGGCCAGCGACTCCGCCGCCATCAGCCGGCCCCACAGCCCGCCGAAATGGCCGGCCTCCGGGTACCGCTCGGCGAGCGCCGCGTCGGCGATGAACTCGTTCCACTCGTTGGTCCAGCCCGTGACGAACGTGGACGAGATCAGGATGTCCGCGTTCAGGATCTCGCCGCTCCGGGGGTCCACCTGGCTGGGCCCGATGGCGTAGCCCATCTCGTGGGCCGCCGTCCAGCGGACGGTGGAGTAGCGCACGTCCTCGGCGCTCCAGGTGGTGTCGTCCGGCGGGTCCATGGCCACGATGGCGTTCCGGAACCCGGCGGCCTCGAAGCCCTTGTTCCACGCCTCGATCCCCTCCGCCACGTACCGGCGGTACGCCTCCGGTACGCTGCGGTCCACGTAGAACACGATGGGCTCGACGGGCTCCGACAGCTCGGCGTCCGGGTCGGCTTTCTCGAGCCGCCACCGGTTCACGTACCGGACGTACGGGTCCGGGCTGTGGTCCATGGAGAAGTTCCGCTGGGCGCTCAGGAAGTAGCCCAGCCGGTCGTCGGCGAGGCGTCGCATCATCGGCTCCTCCGGCAGCGCGAACACGCTGTAGCGGAGCCCCACGGGGATCGATCGGTAGTCGCTCACGCCGGCGCCCGAAGAGAAGCTCGGCGGGCCGTCGGCCTCGAACGTGAGCATGGCGTCGATCTCCACGTTCTCCGGGAACGCCATGACCTGCTTCAGGTAGCTCCGATCCCCATCGAAGCCGACCCGGTTGCTGCCGTAGTAGTTGCCGATCCAGTCGGCCAGGTCCTCGAAGTCGCCCACGAAGAACGACGTGACGTCGATGACGTACGCCTCCGTCGAGTCGTGCTGCGCCTCGATGTCGAACGCGGCCAGGATCGAGTGCCCGGTGTTCTCCTCCAGCGACCGCTCCATGTTCGATCCCGGCTCGGCCGTGAACCGCGGGTTCCGCTCCACCAGGTAGAGCTTCTCGCCGTGGCGCTCGAACCGCAGCAGGCGCGTGTCGTCGTTGACCCGGAGCCCGTCGTGGAGGTTGTAGACCCCGGCGCCCTGTGAGAAGTGGATGACCATCCCGAAGTCGGTGTCGAGCTGGTCCGGCCCGATCTCCAGCAGCAGCGTCAGGTCGGGCTTCACGTGGACCGTGAACAGCCCTTCCTGGGTCTCCGCGTCCTCCACGACCTCCGAGTACGGCTCGAACGGGCCCTCGTCCTCCTGCTCCTCGGGCGACGGCTGGCTCGGGCCTTCCGAGCCCGAGCAGGCGGCCAGCGCGAACAGCAGCGTGAACCCCGCCCCCGGCACGAGGCGTCGTGCTCTCGACATCATTCGGTCTCCTGGTGGGTTGATTCGCGAAACAAGTCGGTGAACCTGCGATGATCCTATCGCTCCGCACGTGCTCCAGCACGCACGCTCGTCAGGTAAGACGCACGATGGGGCGAAAGGGTTGTCGCGTTGCTGCGGAGCCCTGCTACCGCTCGTCCCGTGGCGTGACGACCACATCGCCGGAGTAGCTCCTGGCCTCGACCTCGGCGCCTCCATCGCCCAGCTCGAGCTGGATCGCCCGTCGGCCCGGCCCGGCGTCGGGCGCCGGGGCGCCGTCCCATCCGATACGGAGCGCGCCGCCGAACGTGGACAGCCGGAGGTCGGCCGCCACGTCCCGCGGGAGCCGGATCCCGATGTCGCCGGAATGGGTCTCGAAGACCAGGGCGCCACCCGTACGGACATCGCCCGTGAAGTCGAGGGCGCCGTCCACCGTGGTGAACCGGCCGCGCCGGAGCACCGGGGCCGAGACGGTCAGCGCTCCACTCACCGTGCTCAACCCCAGATCCGTCGCGGTGCCGGTGAACCCGATCCGGCCGGTGCCGGCCCGGGCTCGCACGATGCCGGCCTCGAGGCGCAGCGTCAGGTCGCCCGCCATGGACTCCGCGTAACACGTCGCGGGCCGGCTCTCCACGTCCACGTCGCCCGACACGGTGTGGATGTCTACGGCTCCGGTGAGACCCCGCACGGTCACGTCGGCGCCGGTGGTCCGGACCCACACGGTCGCGCCGGCGGGCAGGCGTACCACCAGCCGTCCCGAGACCGCGGCCTGGTCGCCCTCCACGCCGAGCTTCGCCACGTCGCCTTCAGCCCGGAGGAAGAACCGGCCGCCGGCGGTCCCGTCCACCTCGCCCGTCACCGCGAGCGAGTCCCGGGCCCACCCCTCGATGCGCACGGAGCCGCCGCCGTTCCAGATCTTGATCGCTCCGTCGGCCGCCATCCCGACGCCCGCTTCCACGGGCGCCTGCGCCCACGCCGATGGGCCCGGTCCCGCGACGGCGGCCAGGCCCGAGAAGGCGAGGGCGAGAGCGAGCGCTCGGGGCCGGCGTCGTAGGGTGTCCGTCATGATCCCTCCAGCAGCGCCAGTGCGTCCCTTAGCAGGTCGATCTTGGTCCGGTACCGTGCCTCGAGGAGGCGGTCCACGGCCCCGTCCTCCGTCGGGCCGTGCGCCTCGAGCTCCCGGATCGCCGCATCCACCGTCTCCAGGCCGGTAGCCAGCGCCCCGGCGGCGTCCGGACTGAGCTCGGTCCCGCGCGCCCGAACGGTCGCCTCCAGGTCCTCCGCGGCCCGGGCGTAGCTCCGGACCACGGGGTCGGCGGGCCCCGGCAGCTCCGGGCCCGGGAGCAGGTGCCAGAGGGCGAGGCCGGAGCCGACCAGCGCCGCCAGTACGGCGGCCGTGCGGAGCCATGCCCGCCAGGCCGGAGAGGACGCTCGACCCGACGGTCGCTCGGCGACGACGTCCCGAGCCGGCCGCAGGTCCCGCCGGGGAGGGATGCCCCGGGGCAGGTCGGCCAGCGCGGTCGTGAGCTCACGGATCGACGTCACCCGCTCCCGGCAGTCGGGGCAGCCGTCCAGGTGGCCCTCAACCGCCGCCGCCTCGCCGGGCGCCAGCAGCCCGTCGGCGTAGTCGTTCAACCTGGACTCGTCCGGGTGCCTCATCCGTCCTCCAGCCGTTCGATCAGCAGCGTGCGGGCCCGGTGGATATGGGACTTCACGGTCCCCAGTGCGACCCCCATGAGCTCCGCGACCTCCTCGTAGCTGTACCCTTCCACGCCGTGCAGCACGATCGCCATCCGGGCCCGCTCCGGGAGCGACGCGATGGCCCGTTCCAGCCGCAGCCGCGCGCCCGGATCCTCGCCGGTC
>JAWVYT010000264.1:0-4234 GCA_033722595.1 Longimicrobiales bacterium | reverse complement strand
GATTGGCCGATCGGGCTATGGGCGAGGTGGGGTGTGGGGGGTCAGATTGGGTCAATGACCAACTCCACGTCGGTTGTGTTCGACCACGAGCGGCTCCACGTATACCAGCGGGCGCTCGACCTCATGGAGGCGGCCGATCGGTTCGCGCCGCTGTTCGGGAGCCGTCGTCGTCACCTCGGCTGGCAGCTCCACCGTGCGGCCGCAGCCGTGGTGCTCAACATCGCGGAAGGCAACGGTCGATCGACCGGTCCGGACCGGTCGCACTTCATGCTGATCTCCCTGGGTTCCGCGGCGGAGTGCGCGGCTGTCATGGACATCGCCGACCGCCTGGAGATCGGGACGCCGGACGACCGCAGTGAGCTCAAGCGGATCGCGGAGGAGTGCCTCAAGATGCTGGCGGCCCTCTCCCGCAACACACGCAATCGCTCCCCCACGGATCCAGGCCGCTCATACTCCTGAGCCCCCCGCCATTCCGGCACGTCCGACCTCTCGATTCTAAACTCCAATCTCTCTAGACTCTAGACTCTAGTCTCTAGCCTCTAGTCTCTAGACTCTAGAACAGGTATCCCAACCCGATGTACAACCCGACCCCGGCCCCGGCGGACGTACCGGCATCGACCGCCACCACGAAGTTCTCGCCCATCCCCAGCCGGACACCGCCGCCGTACCCGTGGTGGAGCGCGCCGGGATCGAGGGAAGGGGCGTCGTCGTGCCAGACCCTGCCCGAGTCGAGGAAGACGCTCAGGACCGTGTGGAACGGCTTCCCCGCCAGCGACCATTCCGCGGCCCGCCACCGGAGCTCCGCGTTCCACAGGAAGACGCCGCGCCCGACGTACCGGTTCTTCGGCAGCCCCCGAACCGATTTTGCGCCGCCGAGCCCTTCCTGCTGTTTGAAGGAGCTCTCGAGGGTGAACAGCTGGTAGAAGGGCGCGTCGCCCAGCACCTGCTGGACCAGGAGCCGGTTGGCGAAGACGAGTCCCGGGACGAGCGTGACGTAGCGGCGGTCGGTGGCGGTGATTCGCGTGAAGCCGGCTTCGCTCCCCAGCACCTCGTCGACCCGCTGCGCCAGGACCTCGGACCAGGCGCCCCGCGTCGGGCCCACCTCCCGGTCCCGGGTATCGCGGACGAGCCCGAGCCGGACGTAGTTCCACCACCCCTCCACCGCGGACTGCTCCCCGCCGGCGACCTGCCCGGCCAGGAAGGTCGTGCCGCTGTCCTTCGGCACGAGGTCCAGCGTGACCCGGGTGACACCGACCCCGATCAGGGCGCGGATCCCCCCGTCGCCCAGGGCGCGTTGAATGTTGACCCGGAGCTGCCGCCGGGTCCGACCGAACCGGTAGTAGTACGGATTCGCGTCGGTCTCCAGCGCGTCGTCGTAGGTCGACTCGTTCCCCACGCCGTAATAGGGCGTCGAGATCTGCTGCTCGCTGGCCAGGTACGCGTCCAGCCGCCAGCCCGCGCCCAGCAGGTGCGGCGTGTCGAAGAACAGGGTGTAGTCGCGTCGGCCGCCGGTGGTCAAGAAGAGCTCCGGCTGCACCGTGTAGACGTACGGGAGCCGACCCTCGCCATAGTCGTACATTTCCAGCAGGACACCGTATCCGAACCCCTCGTCGGTATCGAAGTTCAGCGCCGGCAGCCCCGCGTACTCCCGCCCCGTCGGCCTCGCCCGCTCCTGCCCCTCCACACCCCCGGCGAGGAGGAGTCCGAGTCCCGCCGAGACCAGCACGCTCACCCTCACCCTCGCCCTCGCCCTCTCCTTCGACCTCTCCTTCGCCCTCGCCTTCGAAATCGACCTCGAAATCGAACTCGAAATCGACCTCGAAATCGAAATCGAACTCGAACTCGAACTCGAACTCGAACTCGAACTCGAACTCAAAGCACCTCCTCCGCCGGGCTGGTCTCGTCCTCCGGCGGCACGTAGCGCTCCGCCGCGCGGATCCCCTCCGCCTCGTCGACGGTCAGGAGGATCACGAGTCCGATGGTGAAGAACCCGATGATCGAGGCCATGGCGATCCGGTGGCTCCCGGTGGCCGTGAGGAGCAGTCCGTAGACGAACGGTCCGGCCACCGACGAGAGCTTGCCGCTGAAGGCGAAGAACCCGAAGAACTCGGACTGCTTGCTGTCGGGTACGAACCGGGCCAGGAGGCTCCGGCTGGCCGACTGGTTGGGGCCAACCATGAGGCCGATGAAGACGGCCGCGATCCAGAACACGGCGACCGACGACGTGAGGGAGCCCACGGCCGTGGCCGCGGTCAGCACCACGAGCGTGATGGCGATGGTCCGCTTCCCGCCGATCCGGTCGTCGACGTAGCCGAAGGTCGCCGCGCCGATCCCGGCGGCGACGTTGATGGCCACGCCCACGACCATGGCCTGCCCCAGGTCCATCCCCAGGGTGGCGCCCATGTAGATGGACGCCATGGCGAAGATCGTGGTCAGACCGTCGTTGTAGATGAGGCGGGCCAGCAGCAGCTTCGCAGCCTCGCTGAACGTGCGCAGGTGCCGGAAGGTGTCGCCGACGCGTCGGAACCCGATGACGGCGTACTGTCGTAGCGAAGCCCGCCGGCGCTCCGCGCGCTCCGTGACCCAGAGGAACACCGGGACGGAGAAGACGGCGTACCAGGCGGCCACCAGGAGGGTGCTGGCGCGGACGTTCAGGTACTCGCGGTCGGGGACGGGGATCCAGCCGTAGTACATGGCGAGGCCGAGGGCCAGCGCCAGGAGTCCGCCGACGTACCCGAGCCCCCAAGCCAGCCCCGAGACCCGGCCCATGGTCTCGCGGGTGGAGATCTCGGGCAGGAACCCGTTGTAGAAGACCTGCGACCCTTCGAACGCCACGTTGGCCAGGATGAACGCGGCGCCCGCCCAGAGCGCGTCGCCCGGTCCGGCGAAGAAGAGGAGCGCCGTGAAGACGACCGACTGGGCGGTGGCGATGAGCAGGAAGAGCTTTTTCCGCCCGGAGTGATCGGCGACGGCGCCCAGGACCGGCATGATCAGCGCGACCGTGATGGCCGAGATGTTCACCGCGCGCGTCCACATGACCGCGCCCTCGAGCGGGTCGTCGGCCACCACGTCGGCGTAGTAGCGGCTGAAGATGAAGGTGACGATCAGCGTGGTGAACGCCGAGTTGGCGAAGTCGTAGAGCGACCAGCCGATGACTTCGCGGCGCCGGATCGAGGGCATGCGAGACAGCTCCACCGGAGCGAAAGGGGGACAGGGGTGCGGTCGTCAACAGGATACGCGGGCGGGCTCCCTGTGGGAAGAGTACAGGCGCGGGGGGGCGGGGGTCCACCTCACGGGCGGGGCAGCCGGATTGGCCGCGGCCGGTCCTCGAGGTCGGGTCGGCGACCGAGCCGCCCGCAGCCCCGCCGCGCTACCGCGGCCGGGTCCGCCGGGTGGCCTCCGCCTCCATCGGGTCCTCGGGCCAGTAGTGCTTCGGGTAGCGGCCGCGCAGGTCCTTCCGCACCTCGAAGTAAGCGTCGCGCCAGAAGCTGGCCAGGTCCTGCGTCACCTGCACGGGGCGGTGGGCGGGGGAGAGGAGCTTCATGGTGAGCGGGACCTCGCCACCCCCGATCCGGGGCGTCTCCATAAGGCCGAAGACCTCCTGGAGCCGGACGGCGAGCGCCGGCGCGTCGGGGTTCGAGTAGTCGATCCGGATCCGGGACCCGCTCGGGACCTCCAGGTGGGTCGGCGCCAGCCGCTCGAGCGCCGCCTGCCGGTCCCACCCCACCCACGTCATCAGCGCCTGGACCAGATCGACCTGCTTCAGCTCGTCCAGCCGCTTGAGCCCGGAAAGGAACGGCGTCAGCCACGCATCCAGCTCGCCGGCGAGCGCTTCCTCGGACGCGTCGGGCCAGCCGTCAGGGTCGTGGCGGCCGAGGAAGGCGAGGCGCTCGCGGAGCTGCCTCGCCGCCTTCGACCAGGGCAGGACGTGGAGCCCCGTGGACCGGATCCCGTCGGCCAGCGCCCGTCCGAGCGCGCCCGGGTCGGGTCGCGTCAGCGGCGCCTGCATCAGGGTGAGTGCGCCGAGTGCGCGACGGCGGCGGGCCACGACCCGCCCGGCTTCATCGTCCCAGCGGACCTCCTCCACCTCCTCGATCTGGTCGGCGAAGTGCGCCTCGATCTCCGGCAGCGTGACGGCCGCCGCCCGGAAGATCCGGGCCTCCCGCCCACGCCCCTCGACCTCCGCCGCGACGATCCAGTCCTCGGCCTCCAGCGCCTGGGGCTCGGTGAAGCG
>JAWVYT010000263.1:0-4241 GCA_033722595.1 Longimicrobiales bacterium | reverse complement strand
TCCGGCTTCACCGTGCCCAGCACCACGGCCCGCCGGATCTCGTCCATGATCTGGACGTAGATCGGGCGCGCGTCCGCGGCATCAATGGAGATCAGCACCGGTATCCTCGCCGTGTTGGTGTATCGGTTCGCTAATACACTAGCTCGGAGGGCCAGGCCTGTCAACGGGGGGCGACCGTTAGGTGCCGTCCCGGCTCCTGCGGATCGGGAGCTCGGGTTGGCCGGTGATGAGGCGGATGCCGCGGGCGTAGGTGAGCCAGGCCCAGGCCCACTGGATCATGACCAGGAGCCGGTTCCGGAACCCGATGAGGTAGAGGATGTGGACGAAGACCCAGAGGAGCCACGCGAAGAATCCGCCGAACCGGAGCCGTTCGAAGTCGGCGACGGCGGCGTTGCGTCCGATGGTGGCGAGGCTGCCCTTGTCGCGATAGCGGAACGCGGGTCGCTCCCGTCCCCTGAGGTCGCGTCGTATGGCCCGTGCGACGTGTCGTCCCGACTGGATCGCGACCTGGGCCACTCCGGGGAGGCTCTCCCCGTCCTGCTCGATGAGGGCGAGGTCCCCGACGACGAAGACCTCCGGATGTCCGGGGATCGAGCAGTCGTCTTCGACGATGACCCGTCCGGCGTCATCCGTCGGTGCTCCGAGCGAGGCGCCGATCGGTGAAGCGGCCACGCCCGCCGCCCAGAAGATGTTCCCGGCGGGGATGAGCTCATCGCCGACGTACACGCCGACCTCGTCGATATCGGTGACGAGTTCGCCGGTCCGGACCTCCACGCCCAGGCTCTCGAGCTGCCGCCGGGCGGACTCCGAGAGCTCGGGCGGGTACGGGGGCAGCACCCGGTCGGCGCCTTCCATGAGGATGATGCGGGCCGACGCGGTATTGATGAAGCGGAAATCCCTGGGGATGGACTCGGCGGCGATCTCGGCCATGGCCCCGGCGAGCTCGACGCCGGTGGGTCCCGCGCCCACGATCACGAAGGTCAGGAGCCGGCGTCGGGCGTCGGGGTCGGCCTCCCGCTCGGCGGCCTCGAAGGCCAGGAGGAACCGTCGTCGGATCTCCAGCGCGTCGTCGACGGTCTTGAGGCCGGGGGCCCGCTCCGCCCACTCGTCGTTCCCGAAGTAGTCGTGGGTCGCGCCGGTGGCGACCACGAGGTAATCGTACTGCAGCGCCCCGTCCTTCAGCCGGACCATCCGTTCCTGGACGTCCACCCCCACCGCTTCTCCGAGCCAGACCTCCGCGTTCGCCTGGCGCTTGAGGATCCCCCGGATCGGGCTCGCCACATCGGCGGGCGACAGCGACGCCGTGGCCACCTGGTACAGGAGCGGCTGGAAGAGGTGGTAGTTGTGGCGATCGACGACGGTGATGTCGACGTCGACTCCGGCCAGCGCCTTGGCGCAGTAGAGTCCTCCGAAGCCGCCGCCGAGGATCACCACCCTGGGCCGGGCCCGGGTGGTATCGTACGGACGGGTGTCCCCCGGCTCCTTCACGGTGCTTCGCTGGGCAAATCGGTCGGCGAGTCGCCTGGCGCCGTGCCCGGCCCGTCGGTCGACTCGCCGTTCCCGGAGGCCGGGTCGGGCCGGGTCCCCGGCGCCGCGGGGTCCAGCTCCGGCTCATCGCCCCGGACGAGCGCCGGATCGAAGAACAGGCGCGGCGTCGGGATCAGCACGTCCCACGCCTCGTGCGGCGCTTCCCGGTTCTCGGCGACGATATGCCGGCACACGGCCGTATGCTCCAGGACCGCGTCCACGTCGAGGCCGAGGTAGGCGGGCCGGCGCGACTCGAGCAGCGGCTGCGCTTTGGCGAGCTGGGCGGCGATCCCGTGCCGATTGCCCCGGTTCACGTGGACGAACGCGCTGGCGAACAGGATCAGCGCGTGGTAGAACTCGCTTCCGTGCTCTCGCCAGGGCCCTTCCAGCGCCTCGTGGCTCTCCCAGAAATCGCCGCGGTTGAACAGCTCGAGGAAGCGGGCGTACCCGGGGTCGATCGCTGCCGGTGTCGAGGGGGTCGGCTTCGCAGTCACGGGTCTCAAATAGCGGCCGAGGGCCCGGGAATCAACCCTCCCCCCGCCGGCTCAGAAGCCACCGCCCCCGCCCCCGGAGCCACCGGCCCCGCCGACGCTCCCTCCGCCGCCGGACCCGGAGCTGCTGGGCGAGGAGGCCATGGCGGTCCCGGCGGTGGAGGCCATGCTGCTCATGTCGGCGGCGAAGGCGCTGGGCCGGAAGTGCATCCCGTGGTGGTGCCCGTGGTACCAGTCGGGCGGCTCGGTGAGGAGGTCATCGAAGGCTTTCGCCCATTCCTCCTGGCACTCGAACGCCATCGCGTACGGCAGGTACTCCTCGAACTGGTCCGGCGATGTGATCATCCGCTTGTAGCGGGGGTTCTCCACCTTTTCGAGGAACTGCTTGAATCCGAGGGCGGCCTCCCGGGTCCGGGCCCCCTTCTCGGTTCGGGCGGGCATGAGGAACCCGAAGAACCCGAGGATCAGCGCGCTGAGCACGAGTGCGACGCCGAGGACGATCCCGGTGAGCGGGTGGACGGTCCCGCTCCCGACCAGGCCGGTGAAGGACATGAACCCCAGGACGCCGACCACAGCGGCACCGGCCAGCCACCGGTTCCGGGCCTTGTCGGGCCGGCTGAGGTAGTGCCCCTTCCGCACGAGGTTTCGGAAGATGGCGTCCTTGATGTCCGGGATCTCCTCGTAGAACTCGTTCTTGAGGTCGGAGAGCTTCACGGACGCCGTGGCCCCGGGCGGAGCGCCTTCGGTCGCGTCATCGGACAGCCCGATGGCCTCCTTCAGGATGGAACCCACGCTCTCGGCCCGGTGCTTGAACAGACCGCGCAGGAACCGCTCCTGGTGTGGGAGCAGCTCCCCCCACTCGCTCTCGGGACGGACGAGGTGGAAGACGTACTCGCTCCCGAACTTCAGGAGCCCTTCCTTCTCGCGCTCCTCGATGACCACGTACCCCTTGACGGCCATCTCCACGAGCGTGGAGATGATGTCGTGCATCTCCGGGCTGTGGTCCACCAGCGTCCCGGCCTCGGCGGGTGACAGATCGGCCGGCGGCTCCCAGCGCACCATGATGGCCCGCTCCTCGGGGTCCCGCCCCCGTCGGTCCCAGGCCCGGTACGCGAACCAGAAGACCACGAACGGCAGGAGTCCGGGCAGGTAGGCCAGCGGTCCGGGCCGGTCGCCCGCGAGTCGCTCCTCGAGGGAGGCCGCGCCCCACTGCATCACCCGGGTGGGGTCTCTCTGGACCGTGCCCGCGGGCCAGCCCACGCCGATGGAGAGCCCCTCGCCCGGATCCAGCCGCCCGCCGGACGTGAACCGTGCCACGGAGCCGTCGATGGTCGTGGGGGCCGAGTCGCTGGACAGCGACCCGCCCCGATAGCCCGCCGCCTGGGCGACCTGGGCCTGCATCGGCAGTCGGACCTCCGCGCTGGCCTCGAGGATCGGGACCTCCCACGCCGTACCGGTCACCGACCAGTAGAGCTCGTCCATGGCCGGGAGGCCGCGGTCCCGGTCGGCCGCGTAGAAGGCCAGGACATCCTCGAGCGTGTAGTGGAGCGAGACGCGCGCGGTACGATCGCTGGCGTCCGGCACGTAGATCCGGACGTCCCGCAGGTACCGTCCGTCCCGGGAGACCTCCGTCCGCAGCTCCGCCCCCTGCTCGCTGGTCGCTCCCCGGAGGTCGAACCCGGCGGGCGTGTCCCACGGGTAGTCCTGGGACGGCCGCAGGTCCACGATCCGGAGCAGGCCGTTCCACGACCCCTCGAAGCGGACCGTGTACCGCTCTTCCACGCTCACATCGCCGTCCTGCTGGACGTCGAAGACGGCGTGCATCTCCTCGATAACGATGGACCGGTCCTGGGCCGCCGCGGGGCCGGCCGCCCCGAGAGCCAGGCCCAGGCACGCGGCCAGGGCGGGAACGAGGGCCGGGCACAAGTCCTGGACGGGCCGCCTCCGGAGGCGCGAGCCGACGAGGCCGGCGAGCCTGCGTCGCATCAGAACTCCACCTCGGGGACGGCCCGATCTCCTTCCTCCACCTCGAAGAAGGCCCGGGCATCGATCCCGGCGATATTCGCGACGATGTTCGACGGGAACTGGGCGACCTTCGTGTTCAGCTCCCGCACGGTGGCGTTGTAGTAGCGCCGGGCGTTCTGGATGTCGTCCTCGATCTCGCCCAGCGTCTTCTGGAGCTCCTGGAACGGCTCGGCAGCCCGGAGCTCGGGGTAGTCCTCG
>JAWVYT010000262.1:0-4252 GCA_033722595.1 Longimicrobiales bacterium | reverse complement strand
TCGACCTTCTGGTTCAACGCGTCGTACGCCTCGATGTCCGTGCGGCTGGGCACGGCGACCTGCACGAACGTCAACCGGCCGCGGAACTCCGGGTAGCGCTCCCACAGGAAGTCGAGCGCCTTCAGCTTCTCCGGCAGCCCCTTCGAGTAGTCGAGCCGGTCCACGCCGATGGCCAGCTGACCGTCCGGCGGGCAGTACCGGCTCCGCAGCGAGGCCACCCCGTCCTCGGTGCCCTCGGCCGTCGCGTCCTCCACGAACTGGTCGATGTCGATGGAGATCGGGAACGCCCGCACGTGGCAGGTGTGGCCGTTGATGTGCACCGTCCCGGCGGCACGGTCGATCTCGGCGTCCATGAGCGCCTCGGCACAGGCCAGGAAGTGCGCCCGGTCCGACGGCAGCTGGAAGCCCATCAGGTCGTTGGCCAGCAGCCCCGCCATGAGCTCCTCGGCCTGCGGCGCGACCTCGAGGATCTCCATCGGCGGCCACGGGATGTGCCAGAAATGGGCGAGGCTCAGGTCCGGCCGCCGGGCCCGGACCAGCGCCGGCGCCCTCGCGAGGTGATAGTCCTGGAACCACACCACGGAGTCGCGGCCGCGGGTCTCGTCCAGGACCGCGTCGGCGAAGCGCCGGTTCACACGCCGGTACCGCTCCCAGTAGCGGGCGCGGAGCCGGGTCAGCGCCGGCCGGTAGTGGCAGAGCGGCCACAGGAACTGGTTCGCGAACCCCAGGTAGTACCGGTTCACGTCGTACTGATCGAGCCAGATCCGGCGGAGCGTGTAGCTCTCGTCCTCCGGCGGGACCCGGACCCGGTCCTCCTCGTCCACCACGGCCGCGTCGGCGTCACCGCTGCCCCACGCGACCCAGGTGCCGCCCACCGCCTGGAGCAGCGGGTCCAGGGCCGACGTGAGCCCGCCCGCCGGCCGCTTGACCCGGATCTCGCCCACGTCCTCGCCCCACCGGTGCTCGTACGGCTCCCGGTTGCTCACCACCACGAGCCGCTCGCTCCGGAACGCCTCCCGGAACCCCTCGACCACCCGGGACGGATCCATCCGCCGGGACTCGGGCACGGAGCTAGAGATCGAGCTTCTTCCGACTGCTCCGTACGGCGGACCGGAGCTCGTCGGTCACGTCGTCCCACCGATCCACGGCCGTGTCCGTGACGTCCTCGACCGACCGTCGCAGCGCGCGCCGCGTCCGGCGACCGCTCTGGGGCGCGAGCAGCAGGGCCACACCCGCCCCCACCGCCACACCCAGGAGGAACCCGGAGACGAAGCTCGCGGCCGAATAGTCTTCTTCGTAGCTCATGCCCACCTCTCTCGATCCAGGGACCCGTGCGCGACCCCGGAAAGTGCAACGGCCGTGCCGGGCCGCGTCCCCATATCTTCCGCCGGCGACGACCCGAATAGCATACCCCGCTGCGATTCCACCCGTCAAACGCGACGACGACGGGTCAACCCCCGGCGAAGCGACCGTCGCCGGCGCGACCGCGAGCCGGCTGAACTGGTCATCGACCGCGGGCTCCCGCTATACTCTGCCAGACTCGAAGAGCCCCACAGCCACGGCCATCGAATTGACCGACCTGACGGAGCTGGAGCAGCGGGCGCAGGAGCTGCGCCGGAAGCTCCACGACGCCAACTACCGATACTACGTCCTCGACGACCCGGACATCTCCGACGCCGAGTACGACCGCCTGCTCCGGGAGCTCAAGCAGCTCGAGGACGAGCACCCGGAGCTCCGCACGCCGGACTCCCCCACCCGCCGGGTGGGGGCCGAGCCGTCGGAGAAGTTCGAAAAGGTCCGGCACCTGGCGCCCATGTACTCGCTGGACAACGCCTTCGACGCCGAGGAGCTGGAGGCCTGGCAGAAGCGGAACGCCCGGATCGTGGCGGAGGCGGAAACCGGCGGCTACATGGCGGAGCTTAAGATCGACGGCGCCGCCGTCTCCCTGCTGTACGAGGACGGCGTCCTCGTACGGGGCGCCACGAGGGGGAACGGGCACCTCGGCGAAGGCATCACGCCCAATCTCCGGACCATCAACGACATCCCGCTGCGGCTCCGGGAGTCGGACGTGCCGCACCCGGCGCGGTTCGAGATCCGGGGCGAGGTGTACATGACGCTGTCCGGGTTCGAGCGGCTGAACGAGCGTCGCACGGCCGAGGGCGAGGCGACGTTCGCGAACCCCCGGAACGCCGCCGCGGGCAGCCTCCGACAGCTGGATCCCGGTGTCACGGCGAGCCGACCGCTCCACTTCTTCGGGTTCCAGATCCAGCTCGACCCCGACGCCGACGAGGAGCTGCCGGCCCCCACCCAGGCACGGGTGCTGGAGGTCCTGGAGGGGTGGGGCGTGCCGGTGAACCCGAGGCGGAAGCAGTGCGCCACGCTGGACGAGGTCATCGCGTTCGCCGACGCCGCCGAGGCCGACCGACCCGACCTGGACTACGAGATCGACGGGGTGGTGGTGAAAGTGCTGCCCGTGCGCCTCTGGCCGGAGCTGGGCGTGATCGGGGAGCGGGAGCCGCGGTGGGCCGTCGCGTACAAGTTCGCGCCCGACCTGGCCACGACCCGGCTGAAGGAGATCCGCATCAACGTGGGACGCACCGGGTCGCTGAACCCGTACGCGGTGCTGGAGCCCGTGGAGATCGGCGGCGCGACGGTCAAGCTCGCCACGCTCCACAACTTCGAGGACATCGAGCGGAAGGGCCTGATGAACGGCGACCTGGTCCTGGTCAAGCGGGCCGGGGACGTGATCCCGCAGGTCGTGGCCCCCGTGACCGAGGAGCGGACCGGCGACGAAACGCCCTTCGTGCCGCCCGACGAGTGCCCCGCGTGCGGCACGCCGGTGGAGCGGCCCGAGGACGAGGTCATGGTGTACTGCCCCAACGGCTCCTGCCCGGGCCGGATCTACTGGGGCATCGTGCACTTCGTCTCCCAGAGCGCCATGGACATCCGCGGGCTCGGCGAGCGCACGGTCCGGCAGCTCCTGGACGAGGGGCGCGTCGCCGATTTCGCGGACCTCTACACCCTCGCGGAGGACGACCTGCTCGATCTGGAGGGGTTCGGCGAGACCAGCGCCCGGAACCTCCTGGACTCCATCGAGGCCTCGAAGGACCGGCCGCTCTCCCGGCTGCTGGTCGCCCTCGGGATCCGGCACGTGGGCGGCCACGCCGCCGGCATCATCGCCCGGAGGTACGAGACCATGGACGCCCTCATGGACGCCGACCGGGACGAGCTCGCCGCCATCCACGGCATCGGCGAGACCACGGCGGCCGCTCTGGCCACCTACCTCCGCGAGCCCCGGAACCGGCGCCTGATCGAGCGCCTCGCCGAGGCAGGCGTGAACATGGAGGAGCCCGTGGAGCGGGTCGGGAGCCAGGTCTTCGACGGGCTGACCTTCGTCATCACGGGGTCGCTGCCGGAGATGAGCCGGAAGGACGCCACGTCCTTCATCGAGGGACGCGGCGGCCGGGTCACGGGCAGCGTAAGTGGCAGGACTGATTATCTTGTGGTGGGAGAGGACCCCGGCTCCAAGCTGGACAAGGCGAAGGAACTCGGGGTCCAGATCCTGGACGAAGCGGAGCTCCGAGAGTTGTCCGAACGCTCCGGAGACGATACCTGATACAGACGGCACAGCGACCCGAACTCCACGACCCCATGGCATCCAATCGAGAAGTCCGGATCCCGGCCGCCTCCATCCTGCAGCTGGACACCACGCTGCGGGACGAGGTCGGCCCCGAGGCGGCCACCCTGGCGCTCCAGAGCGCAGGCCACGCCGCCGGCGACCTCTTCTTCGAGCGTCTCGAGCGCGACGGCGGACTGGACGAGACGCCCCAGGAGACGTTCTGGTCCAGGCTGTCCGCCCTGTTCCGCGAGATGGGGTGGGGCACCGTGGAGCACCAGGAGATCCACCCGGGCGTGGGCGCGCTCCGGGCCACCGACTGGTTCGAGGTCGACCCCGAGGGCGGAACACCGACCTGCCCGTTCTCCACCGGCGTGCTCGCCAAGATCCTCGGCCGCGTCGCCGGGGCCGACGTGGCCGTCATGGTGATCCCGTGCGAGGACGAGGACACCCGCTGCTGTCGGTTCCTCTTCGGCGCCGGCGCCACGCTCCAGCAGGTGTACGCCGAGCTCCGGGAGGGGGCCGGGCTCGAGACCGCCCTCTCCGCCCTGGGTTGATGCCCCGGGTCCTCGGGATCGACTACGGCGAGCGACGCGTCGGCCTGGCCCTCAGCGACGAGACGGCCACGATCGCGTC
>JAWVYT010000261.1:0-4287 GCA_033722595.1 Longimicrobiales bacterium | reverse complement strand
GATCCCGGCGAACCGGAGCGCGGTGAGCGGCGTGTACTCGGCGGGCTTGAGGACCACGGTGTTCCCGGCGGCCAGCGCCGGCGCGATCTTCCACGCCAGCATCAGGAGCGGGAAGTTCCACGGGATGATCTGCCCGGCGACGCCGAGGGGCCGATAGTCGCGGAGCTCGGGGTCCGTGCCCATGAGCTGGGCCCAGCCGGCGTGGTGGTAGAAGTGGCGGGCGACGAGCGGGATGTCGATGTCGCGGGTCTCCCGGATCGGCTTCCCGTTGTCCAGGGTCTCGAGCACGGCCAGGAACCGGGAATGCTTCTGGACCTGTCGGGCGATGGCGTACAGGTATCGGGCCCGGGCGTGCCCATCGAGGGCGGACCAGTCCGGGAAGGCGGACCGCGCCGCGGCCACGGCGGCGTCCACGTCGTGCCGGGAGCCCTGGGCGACCCGGGCGATCCGTGTGTTGTCGGCCGGGTTCATGACGTCGAAGAGCTCGGCGTCGCCGGGATCCGTGAAGCGTCCCCCGATGAAGTGGCCGAACGCGTCGCGCTGCTCGAGCCACTGCCGGACCTCGGCGTCGCTCTCCGGCGCCGGCCCGTACTCCAGGCTCTCCATGATGTCGGGGATCTCGACGGTGTCTTTCGTCATGCCATTGGGTGTCGGTAGCCGGCCGAGTACCGGCCGGTCACGTGATGCTCGAGCTGACGCTCGATGTCGCCCAGGAGCGAGCTGGCGCCGAACCGGAACAGCGCGGGCCGCGTCCACTCGTCGCCCAGCTCCTCCTTCATCAGGATCAGCCAGGCGAGCGCCTCCTTGGCCGTCCGGATCCCGCCGGCGGGCTTGAACCCGACGATGTGCCCGGTCCGCTCCCCGTAGTCCCGGATGGCCCGGACCATGGTGAGCCCGACGGGCAGCGTGGCGTTGACCGACTCCTTCCCGGTCGACGTCTTGATGAAGTCGGCGCCGGCCATCATGGCCACGCGGCTGGCCCGGGCCACGTTGGTGAGCGTGGAGAGATCACCGGTGCCCAGAATCGCCTTCAGGTGCGCGGGTCCGGCCGCCTCCCGGAAGGCCTTCACCTCGTCGAACACGGCCTCCCAGTCGCCCCGGAGCACGTGGCCCCGGGTAATGACAATGTCGATCTCGCGGGCGCCCGCCTCCACGGACGCCCGGATCTCCGCGACCCGCTGGTCGAACGGGCTGAGCCCCGCGGGGAACCCGGTCGAGACCGCGGCCACGGGGATCCCGGAGCCCGCGAGGGCCTCGACCGCCGTCGGCACCAGCGCGTGGTAGACGCACACGGCGGCTACCGTCAGGTCGTCCAGGTCCACACCCAGCTCACGGGCCAGGTCGCCCCGGATCGGGGTCCGCGCCTTCGTGGCCAGCCGCCGGACGTTGCCGGGGGTGTCATCGCCGGACAGCGTGGTGAGGTCGATGCACTGGACGGCTCGCAGCAGCCACGCCGCCTGCCACTTCTTCTTCACCGAGCGCCGCCGGGCCAGCGTGTCGGCCCGGCGCTCCACGGCGCTCCGGTTGATCCGGGTCTCCTCGACCCACTCCAGGTCGAGTGGCGCGCCGGGGTTGCGGCCCTCCTTCAGCGGGGCCGGCTCGTACACGCCCACCTCCCTGCCGTTCTCTCGCTCGAGCTGCTCACGTTCGGTCGTCGTCATGGGACGCCAAACATACCGGAAGCCGCGATCCTTCGCCAAGGCCGGAGGGCGCGGGTGACGGGTCCGTCGCGCGATTGCCGGGCTGACGGCCCCGCGGTAGGTTCGCGACCCATGAAGCCGGTGTACATCACATCCGACGTCCATCTGGGGGCGGTGCCTCGGGAGACCGAGCGGTCGTTCCTCCGGTTCCTGGAGCACGTGGGTGCCGAGGGCAGCCGGCTGATCCTCCCCGGCGACCTCTTCGATTTCTGGTTCGAGTACGGCGATGTCATCCCGGGCGAGCACTTCCGCGTGCTGGCCGGCCTCGCGGATCTCGTGGAGGCCGGCATCGATGTCCTGGTCACAGGCGGGAACCACGACGCCTGGGGCGGCCGCTTCCTGCAGGAGCACGTGGGCGTGGCGTTCCACGCCGGCCACGTCCGGACGGAGATCGCGGGCCGCGCCGCGCTCCTGGCCCACGGCGATGGCCTGGGCAGGGGCGATCTCAAGTACCGGGCGCTCAAGGCGGTGCTTCGGAGCCGGCCCGCGATCTGGGGGTTCAGGGTGCTGCATCCGGAGCTGGGGCTGCGGCTCGCCCGGAAGGTCTCCTCCACCGAGGCGAAGGCCGATACCGACCCGGGCAAGCTCGGGCGCGCCGGGTTCATCGAGGAATGGGCCCGGGACCGGCTGGCGGACGACCGCGAGCTGGCCTACGTGATTTGCGGCCACGCCCACCTGCCCGCCATCGCCGAGGTCGACCCCGGCCGCTACTACCTCAACGCCGGCGACTGGCTGAGCCACTTCAGCTACATCACCGTGTCGGGCGACGGGACGCCGTCCCTCCACCGGTGGGAGCGCTGACGGGCGCGGCGGGCGGGACACCCGCGGGGGCCGGGATCCCTCCGCACCCGGACGGCGGCCGGAGCCGTCAGTCCCGTCCCCGGGCCGGCGGATCGCGCCCGGGACGACCCGGCCACGGCACGCCGACCCGGAGCGACATCCCGCCCTGCCGACCCGGCCGGAGCTCGATATCGGCCGGGAACTCGGCCAGGTGGGCGGTGACGTAGGCGTCGATCCCGGAGGCCAGGAGCCAGAAGACGGACCAGGCGATCCAGTCCTCCCGCTGCTGCTCCCGCGAGCTGACGATCTTCCGGAGCTCGTTGCCGAGCGAGTCGGCCCGGACGGCGTCGGTCAGGATGGTCGGGAAGGAGTCGATCTGGGCCCGGAGGGAGTCCGGGTTGCTCGAGCTCGCGATCAGCTGGTCCTCGATCTGGCTCCTCCGGACGGCCAGTCGTTCCCGGGCATGGTCCAGGCGGTACGCGTTCCGGAAGTTCATGAACCAGTTCCCCGCCCATCCGGCGAAGTATACGCCCCCGCGGAAGTAGGCGTCGAACTCCGCCTGACCCCAGCCGGGGAGGATGAACGACCGGACCATGGCGCCGCTGGGCGTGGTCGGTGCGGAGGCCGTGTCCTCCGCGGGCGCCAGCGGCACCCGCGGCACGGGGCGCACCGAGTCCACGCGCAGCGTGTCGGCCGCGCGCAGCGTGTCGGGCTCCTGGGCGACGGTCGGGGCCGGTCCCGGCAGGACCGACGCGAGGGCGAGTGCCGCGGCGAGGGCCGGCACCGTCGCCGGGCGGGGGTGGGTCATACGCCTTCGGGACCGGCCATCACCGGCAGGGCGGCCGACTCGAGCCGGAGCCGGAGCGACCGGGCGTTCGGCGGCTCGTGGAGCTCCCCGTCCAGCTGGAAAAAGAGCGGGTCGGGGCCGAGGGCCTCGATCTCGACCTCTTCGGCCTGGTACATCTCCACCTTCCTGTGGGTCGTGTGGGCGCCCCGGAGCACCCGGGCCAGAACCGGGAGGGCTCCGAAGAACGAGAGCTCGTTCACCACACAGATATCGAACAGGCCGTCGCAAGGGTCCGCCTCCGGGGCCACCCAGAACCCGCCGCCCACGGATCGGCCGTTGGCGGCCACGATGATCATGGTGTTTCGCTCGATGACCACGTCGTCCATGCGGATCCGCAAGGGGATGGCCCGGTAGGTGACCAGCGACTTGAGTACCGCTTTCAGGTACTTCAGCACCGCGTTCTCGGCCTTGCTCCGCTTGCGGAAGATCTGGCGGACCACCTCCACATCGATCCCGGTCCCCGCGGCGTTGTCGAACCAGTGCCGCCGCGTCCCCCACTCGGCCACGCACGCGTCGAACCGCCGGACGTCGCCATCGACGAGAATGTCCATGGACCGCTCCAGGTCGCCCAGCGGGCCGATCAGCTTGGCGAAGTCGTTGCCGGTCCCGATGGGGAGCACGCCGAGCACCGGGCCATCGATCCCCTGCGAAAGGGCGGTCAGCAGGCCGTTGGCGACCTCGTGGACCGTGCCGTCCCCGCCCGCGGCGATCACCAGGTCGACCCGGGCCCGCGCGGCCTCGAGACCCAGCCGCTCCCCTTCCCTCGCCGCCGTGGTGGCCACGAGCTCCGCCTCGATGTCGCGCCGCTCCAGCCCGACGAGGATCTGCTCCTCCAGGCGCTGGGCGGCCCCGGCGTTGGACGTGGGGTTCAGGATCACGCGGGCTGTGGGCATGGTACCAGTGGGGTTCGGGTCGGGCCGGCCTCGCCGGTCCATGCTACGGAGCCGACGGACCGGGGTC
>JAWVYT010000260.1:0-4304 GCA_033722595.1 Longimicrobiales bacterium | reverse complement strand
GGACCGTTGGGAGACCCAGGCGTTCCGCCGGCGGCTGGGCGTGGGCTTCGACGAGCCGGCGGGGCTGGTGAGCAACCTGACGCTGCGCATGAACATCGTCGTGCCCCTCCTCTACAGCGGGCTGGCCGACCCCGAAGAGGCTCGGGACCGGGCCGACGCGATCATCACCCGGTGGGAGCTCGACCGCTGGGCCGACCACCGGCCGGCCGACGTACCGCCGGAGGTGCGGCAGGAGACGGTGCTGGCCCGGGCCGTCGTCCGGGACCCCGAGCTGCTGCTCCTGGAGGAGCCGACGGCGGGGCTCCGCGAGCAGCGGGCGAGCTGGCTCCTGGCCGTGTGCCGGGAGCGGGCCGGGACCATCATCATGACGACGGCCGAGCAGGAGGGCGTGCAGCTCGAGACCGCCGACACCATAATTCTACTCGACAGGACCGGGATCGAGACCAACCGAGATGAAGTGGGAGTCCTCTGACCTCGCGGTAGGCGCCGTGGTCGTGGCCGCGGCCGTGATCCTCCTGGGCAGCTTCCTCTGGCTGTCCCCGGCGGTGGCCGGCGGGACGTACCCCCTCTACACCGAGTTCGACCGGATCGACGGGATCAACGACCAGTCGAACGTGGTCCTCCGCGGCTATACCGTGGGCCGCGTGGGCGCCATCGAGCCCCGGGTGGGCGACGGCGGGCTCCGGTTCCGGGTCCGACTCGACATCGAGTCGGAGCTGGCGTCCGGCGACTCGCTGCTCCTGCCCCTCGGCACCACGGCCCGGCTCGTGCCGCCGCCGGTCATCGGCGCCGGGTTCATCCTCCTGGAGACGCCGGCGACGGTGGCCGGCCTGCTGGAGCCCGGAAGCACGATCCCGGGCACCCGGGCTACCGCGATGCTCGAGCAGGTCCAGGGCATCACCGAGGACGTGAGCGCCGAGGTCGTCGTCACCATGGACCTGGCCCGCACCCTCATGGACTCGGTGACCGCCGCCATCGGCACGGCGAACCGCGCACTGGCTGAGACGTCGGCGGCGATCCCGACGCTGATGCGCGGCCTCGAGGCTCAGCTCGACGCCACCGCGGCCCTCACGGCGGACCTCCAGCAGCAGGTCGACACGCTGGGCCCGTCGACGCTGGCCACCATCGACTCCGTCCAGCTCCTGCTGGCGGACTCTCGCGCGCTCGTCCGCGACCTCCACGGCACCGTGGCCGTGACCACGCCCGAGATCCGGCAGATCCTGGCGCGGCTGGACACGACCACCGTCCTCCTGAACCACTTCGTCCGACGGGTCTCCGAGAAGCCGCTCCGCATGCTCAGCGGCGTCGATCCGCCGCCGGGGCTCGACCCTCCGCCCCCGGGGCCCGGGATCGAGCCCGGGAGCCCGGCGGACACGGTCCCCACGCTCCGGGACGACACGGCCGCGAGCGCGGGTGGCGCGGCCGCCGAAACCGGGGGCGGCGGCGGGCCGTAGGGTCGCCACGAACGACGCAGCGAACGCACACCCGACGAGGGAATCATCATGGCGGACGGCGAGATCATGGAGCACCGACGGGTCATCCTGACGGACATCGGCGCGACCACCTGGGAGCACCCCGCGGACCGGGCGGCGCTCGCGGCGCTCCGTCGGATCCCGGCGTTCGACGAGGTCCTGAAGCGGCTGTTCGGGTTCTTCGGCGAGAAACCCGTCCGGCTGGCCTTCCAGGCCAACGCCGTCCGGGTCGGACCGCGCCAGTTCCCCGACCTCCACAGCCGATACCGGCACGTGCTGGAGACGCTGGACGCGGACGACGACTACCCGCTCTTCGTCTCCCAGACGCCGATCGTGAACGCCGGCGCCTACGGGATGGACCACCCGTTCATCGTCCTGAACAGCGGGTCGCTCAACCTCCTCGACACCGAGGAGCAGATCTTCCTCATGGGCCACGAGCTCGGCCACATCATGAGCGGGCACGTGCTCTACCGGACCATGCTCGTGATCCTCCTCCAGCTCGCGAACCTGGGCTACCCCATCGTGGGGCTCGCCGCCCGGGCCGTGCTGCTCGGGCTGCTGGAGTGGAGCCGGAAGTCGGAGCTCAGCGCCGACCGGGCCGGGCTCCTCACGGTCCAGAGCCCCGAAGCCGCGCTGGGCACGTCGCTGAAGCTCGCCGGCGGCGGCCGCAAGGAGGAGACGGACCTGAACGCGTTCCTGGAGCAGGCCGACGAGTACCGCGCCCAGGGCGACCTCTCGGAGACCGTCTTCAAGGTGCTCAACCTCATGGGCACGACCCACCCGTTCCACACGCTCCGGGCCGCGGAGCTGCGCGACTGGATCGAGGCCGGGGAGTACGAGCGGATCCTGCGGGGCGAGTACCAGCGGCGGAGCGAACCCGATCACCCGTACGTCGAGGACCTGAAGGCCGCATCACGGTCGTATCAGGAGGAGGCCAAGGAGGTCTTCGACCAGGTCGCCGCCGGCGCACGCGACGCCGCGGACCGGCTCCGTCAGATGATGACCGACGCGTTCCGGGGCGGTTGACCGCGGCAGCCTCCCACGGTGGCTGCCCCGGCGCACGCCGCTCCGAGGCGGCTGCGGGCAGGGACCCGGGCCTGCGTGATCCCGCCGGATCCCTATATTGAGCCGCGAGTCCACGACGCCCACAGCACGAACGCCACGAGCTCATGCGCATCCTCATGGTAGGGAACGGCGGCCGCGAGCACGCCCTCCTCTGGAAGCTCCGGCGGGACGCGCCGTCCGCCGACCTCCGCATCACCCGCGGCAACGGCGGCACCCGGGACCTCGCCGGCACCATCGACCTCGACCCCACGGATGTCGGGGCCGTCGCCGCCTGGGCGGACGCCGAGGACGTGGACCTCGTGGTGGTGGGGCCCGAGGCGCCGCTGGCCGCCGGGCTGGTCGACGCGCTCGACCAGCGTGGCGTCCCCGCCTTCGGGCCGACCGCCGCTGCGGCCGAGATCGAGGCGTCGAAGGCGTTCTCCAAGGACGTGATGCGGGAGGCCGGCGTCCCCACGGCCGACTACCGGACGTTCACCGACGCCGGCGCGGCGACCGCCTATATCCGGGAGCAGGGCGCGCCCATCGTGGTGAAGGCGTCCGGCCTGGCCGCCGGCAAGGGCGCCATCGTCTGCGACACCGCGGCCCAGGCGCTGGACGCGGTGTCCGAGATGATGCAGGACCGGGCCTTCGGCAAGGCCGGCGACACGGTGGTCATCGAGGAGTTCATGACCGGCGAGGAGCTGAGCGTCTTCGCGCTGACGGATGGCCGGGACGTGGCGCTCCTGCAGCCGTCGCAGGACCACAAGCAGGTGGGTGAGGGGGATACGGGTCCGAACACGGGCGGGATGGGGGCCTACTCGCCCGTGTCCATCGTGGACGAGACGCTGCTCGAACGGGTCCGCGAGGAGATCCTGCTCCCGACCCTCGACGAGCTCAGGCGACGGGACCGGCCGTTCCGCGGGCTGCTCTACGCCGGCCTCATGCTGACGGACGAGGGGCCGAAGGTCGTCGAGTTCAACGGCCGGTTCGGCGACCCGGAGACGCAGGCGGTGCTCCCGCTCCTGGCATCGTCGCTGCTCGAGCCGATGGAGGCCATCGCCGGCGGCGGCTCCGTCGCCGGCCTGGAGCCCGACTTCAGGACCGGCGCCGCCGTCACCACCGTTCTCGCCTCCGGGGGCTACCCGGGCAGCTACGAGAAGGGCAAGCCCGTTACGGTCCCCGAAGCGATCGAGCGCTCGGACGACGTCCTCGTGTTCCACGCCGGGACGACCCGCAGGAACGGACGGCTGGTCACCGATGGCGGCCGGGTCCTGGGCGTGACCGGGTTGGGCAGCGACTTCCGGACAGCGGCCGACAGGAGCAGGGATGCGGCCGCCGCCATCGAGTTCCCGGACAAGCAGTACCGCACCGACATCGGCTGGCGGGAGCTCCACCGCCTCTCGTGATCAGCCCGGCCGCCGCCACCGCGCGCCCGGGCCCCCGCTGATGCCCGAGCTGCCCGAGGTCGAGACCATCGCGCGGGACCTGGAGCCCCGCCTCGTGGGCCGACGGGTGACCGGCGTCACCGTGACGCATGCGGACGTCATCGCCGGCGACCCGAACGCGTTCATCGCCGCGGTGGCCGGGCCCCATATCGTGGGCGTAGGCCGCCGGGGGAAGAACGTGGTCATCCGCCGGGAGGATGACGTCCGCCTGGTCGTGAACCTCGGCATGACCGGCCGCCTCGTGACCAGCGACGCCCCGCGGGCGGGCGAGCTCGGCCACGTGGCCGTCGCCTTCCACCTCGACGACGGGCGCGACCTCCTCTACGACGACGCGCGCCGGTTC